>NZ_ALXG01000015.1:0-46836 GCF_000512295.1 Fructilactobacillus florum 8D | reverse complement strand
TAATGGAAAAATTTATTATGGCGCTGGATTAATGTCACAAAAATTAGGTAGATTATTAGATACCAAATAGGATGATGAACAATTAAGCTGTATTTAAAAACGGTAGCTTAGGTTTAAAAATTATCCTAGTTTTTATCGTAGGTGGAATAATTATTGGTTATGGTGGTTATCGGATTTACCTGATAAAAATCGTCATGGATAACTCAACTGAACTAAGAAAATTCGTTTATGATGATGACAAATATCATAAGATAAAAAACGTTACAATCAACTATTTTAGTGTGCGACATAATCCAATGGGTAGGATCGATGTTGGCGGATATGTAAATGGACAGTTGCAAACTAGTCAACTAGCAAAAGTTAAAAATTTGGAGGAGCAAGCAACTGGCTTTATATCAAATGGTACTACTAAGATGGAACTCAATAATAGGGGTAAGTGGACTCATAAGGTAAATGAAGCAATTGAAAAGCACAGCCACGATTTCTCCAAATAGTAAATAAATTATATAGACTTGGGATTAAACATTGCTTACTGGAATCAAACGTTTTTCTTAAGTATGGAGTGTAGGGTGGCTTCCTGCTACTGATAAAATCTAGAATTCAACGTTTTGCACATTACCTGCGAAGTCTTCGATCAGCGCAGACTTCAAAGTAATTTCAAGGATGCATTTACCAGAGAAGTCCGTTCCAAATTTAGTCATCGCTGGGTGATTCCCAGCCACAGCGGCGATAAAGTCAAGATCCGTGTGGACTTTCGCAGTAGCGTTGTTAGAGGAAAAACGTTTTCCTGATTTTTGTTCAAACCAAGATGAAACTGCGACCTGGGGATGGGTAATAATATTCTGGGCGCGATGACTTTGATAATTAGTCAGTACGTAGTAAACGTTGTCGGCAGTGTCATCTTGGTTGAAAGTAACAATTGAGTTCGATACGATACCTTCTTCACTAACCGTTGCTAAATTGATGTTTTCGACGGCATGAGTAATTTCTTTAAAAGTAGTTAATGTATTTTTCATAGTAAGATAGATCTCCTTTGGAGTGATTTTATCATATTTAATAATGTGATTCTAGAAATGTTATAATAACATTGGTAACTATGTTTACATATATGTAGAGGGAGCGATATTATGTTAATCAGCTGGCTTCATTTAATCAATTGGATAATTTTGCTTATAGTCGTTTTGGTAGCACTGTTCAGTAAGCGTCCAACTACGAGTAAAGTTAGTATGATAATTGCCCGTATTTGTTACTTAATTGCGCTTGGTACCGGTTTATTGCTTCTTGGTGGAGCATATGCTGCTGCCCCAGTTTTAACCATTATTAAAGTCGTAGCCGCTCTACTTTTGATTGTGGTGATTGAGTTGGCCTTTGCCTGGCGGCTTCATCATCGGCTTAACAAAATGTGGATTTATTTAACACTATTTTTGCTGTTGCTTGTCGGTTTCATGGGAATTTATCTTGCTGGTGGTTATCCATTTTAGCTACAAAATTACTGTGGTTTAAAAATAGCCGTTCGACCAAATTGTCGAACGGCTATTTTTTTTAGCTTTAGATTTAATTATTGCAACTTTTCTGGTGAGAATAACTGATCAATTTCAGCATATTCGGCAGCAGAAAGGTCAATTTGTAAGGCTTGAGCGTTGCTTTGAACCTGTGCTGGGTGTTTAGCTCCCGGGATTACCACGCTAATATCGGGGTTTTTAAGGTACCAAGCTAAGATAATTTGGGCAACCTTAGCGTGATGCTGCCGCGCAATTTGTTCGACTTGCTCAACTTGGTTAACAATTGTGGTGAAGCGTTCACCATTGAAGTCCGGGTTATCATGACGAATATCATCGCTTGGAAATGAAGTTTCTGCATGGTACTTGCCAGTTAGCAGTCCTGAAGCTAATGGAAAGAAAGGCACAAATGAAATCTGGTGCTCACGTAGATAGGGGAAGCGTTCCGCTTCGGCATCACGATGCAGGAGATTATACTGTTCTTCATCGATATCCACTAGGTTATCTTGATTAGCTTCTCTAAGTTGGTCCATTGATAGATTAGAAACTCCAATGGCTCTGATTTTGCCAGCTTGTTTGAGCTCGTTGAGTGCTGCTACGGCCTCATTTAAGGGTGTTTTTCCATCAGGGAAATGAATGTAGAAAATATCTAAGTAATCAGTTTGGAGTCGTTCTAGGCTGTCTGTTACACATTGTTTTAAAAAGGCGGGAGAACTATCGATGACTACGTCGCCGTTTGCGGTAACCCGTTGCGCCCCTTTGGTGGCAATCTGAAACTTACTGCGATCATATCCCTGAATGGCTTGCCCAATTAATTTTTCTGATTGACCCATTCCATAGGCAAAGGCAGTATCTAACATTGTGATGCCGTCATCAAGTGCCTGACGAACAATTTTAATTCCAACTTGGTCATCAAGATTGGGGAATAAATTGTGGCCCCCAACGGCGTTGGTTCCTAATCCAAGTGGTTGCGTAGTAACATTGGTTTTTCCGATTTTAACACTAGTCATAAAAATACTCCTAATCTTTAGATAACGATGTCTGAATGATTGATAAATTTTGCAGGTACTGGAAAAGCACCACTGCCTGGTTATGTTTCTGATCCTTAGCTCCATACAATAGAATTACATTTTGCGTCGCTAAGCGTTGGGCAACCTCGTTAATAAAGATGGCGGTTGCTGGATTTTGGTTTAATTCTTGTTGATAGTTTTTAGCAAACTCAGAGAATTTACTTGGATCATGGTTAAACCACTTCCGCAACGCTGGCGAGGGGGCAATTGCTTTTTCCCATGCATCGAGGTGTGCCGTAGCCTTGGAAATTCCTCGGGGCCACAATCGATCAACTAAAATCCGATATCCATTTAAATCAGCCGGCTTTGTATAAATCCGTTCCAGTTGAAGTTTCATAAACGACCTCCCAACCATGCTCTTGTTTAGTATACAACAGATTTGCAGTTAAGCTCTAATCGGCTAACTTAAAAACCAGCTGGGCTAACCAGGCTGGTTTTTAAATGAACTTTTATAAGTGATTTTTAGTTTCTGATGAAATCGTAGGGAAGAGGGTAATGAAGTCGTTCATCTGCTCAGGATCAATATGATACTCGATGAAGGGCAGAATGCTACCGATGGCATTGTCTGCTTCAGAGCTAATCTCAGTCATTCCGACTAAATAGCCTTCTTGATCGAAAATAGTGATAGCTTTCCCACGGTTAGCACGCATCGAGACACGGAACCAGTCACCAGCTAAGTCAGATTCAACAACTTTGTAAGTTTCTGGATGTTGCTTGGCTTCATCCACAGTTACGCCAACTTGTGCGATACGTGGCATGGTAAAGACAGCACTTGGAACTGCCGGATATTTAATGGCGGCACTGGTTTCATGTGCAAATAATTTAGTTAGATAAGTTGATTCATAGATGGCAGTTGGTGTTAGGCGACCGACTTTTTTATCTAAAACATCACCAGAAGCATAGATACTAGGAACTGAAGTTTGCAAATGATCGTTAACTTTGATTCCTTTTTGGTCGTAGGCAACGCCGACTTCCTCTAGGCCAAGGTTACTTGTGTTGGGGTCACGACCAGTGGCATTTAGAATCCAGTCAGAACTAAAGGTTCCTTGGTTTGTCTGTAAATCATAGCCGTTAGCAGTCTTTTTAACTGCTTCTGGAGTAACGTTTTTGACGATGTTAACCCCTTGGTCAACAAGTTGTTGTAAAAGATCCGCCACAAATGGTTGGTAAAATTGTCGTAGGGCAGTATCGTGGTGCAACAATAAGTTTACTTTGGTTCCGGCGGTTGCTGCAATGGATGCAAACTCGACCGCAATGTAGCCTCCTCCAACGATGGTTAATTCCGTGGGCTGCACTGATAAGCTTAAGAAATCAGTTCCATCGTGGAGAAATTCCGCACCAGGAATGTCGAGCTGGTGGTAGTGAGCACCAGTGGCAATCACAATGTTGGTAGCGGTGTAGTCAGTTCCAGCGACGCGAATGGTATGAGGATCAACTAGTTTTCCATAGCCGTGGATCATTTCAACGCCATTAGCAACCAATGATTCTTCGATTGCTCCAGGAAGTACTTTGATGACTTCTTTTTCATGGGCTACATTTGCGGCCCAGTCAATTTTTGGAATCCCCTGAATCCCTTTTCCCTGCATATTTTCAGCTTCATGTTTTAATTTGACGGGCATATCAAGCGCAATCTTGGCGTTGCAACCGCGGTTAGGGCAGGTTCCACCAACCTTGTCAGCTTCGACCATACCGATCTTAAAATCACCTTTGGCACCCAGTGCAAGTGCGCCGTTGAAGGCACCATGACCACTGCCGAGATATAAAACATCGTATTGATAATCATTTGTAACCATCATTCGACCTCCTAGAAAATCCTAATATCATTGTATACAACCATTGTTTAGAATTCTAATGTTAAAGTCAATTAATCTGCCCGCCAGCAGTCATTAAACAGCAGCTTGTTCTGCTACAAAGGCTACTAAATCAGCATAGATTCGTTCTAAATCATCATGATTTCCACGAAGTTCGTAATCAGCGATAAAGGGAACCTGAAATTTTCGAGCATACCGCTTGGCAGTTAAACAGTATTGAGCATTAAAATTTTTGTTGCCACTGCCGATGATTCCCTGACAATACTGAGCATTTTCTTGAAAATCAAGATATTCGCCCATTGAATTTGTCATTAGTTCTTTTACGCCATTATCAATCCCATTGCCACCATCTAGATAGGTGGGGACAAAAACAAAGTATGGCTGGTGCTCGGCTTGTAGATCAGTTTGATCGCTAATTTCTGTAGCAGTAATTAGTGGTTGTGTTGGGTGTATTTGATGTTGCTGCTCAGCATAGCTAACCAAGTGGTTAACGAAACTACGGGTATTTCCCTCAATAGAAATAAATAAAATTCGGATTTGTTTCACAATTACCACCTCCTTATTATAAGTGTAATCGTTTTTTAGAAAAATTTCAGATTATTTTTGCGATGACTTTCGAATGACGATTAAGTACCACAACCAGCTACCAGCCAAACACAGACTGGTTATCAGAGTAATGATGAAACCAACTAGCAAACCGGGAGTGTGGTAGGTGAGTCGAATTCGGTGATTACCTGCAGGGACAACGCCACCAACAAAAGCTTGATTAACTACCTTAGTGTTGGTCGGGTGCCCATCAATTGAAAGCTGCCAGCCGCTTGAGTATGGGATTGATGTTGTCAAAACCGCTTTTTGGGGTTCATGACTGATTCCAGTAACCGTATTTTTTTGGAGGCGGAGTTGATGTAGCCTTGCCTGCTGTAACCGTTTGATTTGACGGTGATAGTTTTGCTTGAACGGAACCGCGATGAGCCGTGTTTTTTTGATGTTAATTGCGGCGGGTCCGTCAAATTTGATGGTAATGGTTTTGCGAGATTTGGCAGAGTAGCCCAAGTTAAGGAGTGCTTGGTGTTTTGGCAAGTAGTTTGACAGTTCGTCTTTACCAAGCTGAGTAACGGCGTTGCTCATTCCGTGGGCACTGGCGGTGATCACAAAGCTACCATTATCATAGCTGGTTAGATTATTTCGAATAGCGGTTAGTTGGTTTAATGGAACTAGTGCCCGATTAGCTAATACGGCTCGATTGGCCTTGTTAGCAGCCGTTTGCGCTGCATCAAGAGGGGTAACAGTGATACCTTCTAATTTTAGGTATAACTCGTGGTTACGCGTCTGTTCTGGATTTTTAATGGTTAACTCGTACTGATTTTGGTTGCCTAGAGCATCAGAGGTTAGTTGATGTAAACCAGTTCGATTTTTTTGGACGCTTTGGTTTGCGATGTCTGTATTTTCTTTGAGAATTGCTTTAATTTGTTGTGCGGTAGCATAAGTAGCGTTAGGCTGAGATCGATTTGACCGAGTACTTGCAGGTAATTGATCCAGTTGCTCGGGCTTCGTCAATAAATTGGTCTGATCTAGTTGCGTTTGGTAAGCCAACGAGCGCAGGTTCGAGTGGTAGTGTAAGGGCTTAATGCCCGAAATGGCGCTAGGAAGGTTGGCTGCTGCTATCAGACTTTGTTCACGCTCAAGTGGGCTTAAGCGATGAAATTGCTGATCGGTCAGCACGTGTGTTTGGGTATATGCAAGGGGCAACGCCTCGTTGTTTTTGGCGATGATAGTGCCATTTGGTTTGGCCGGATTAACTAGCTGGTTAGGGATTGGGAAAAGGCGTGGCTGGCGATCGCGGTTACGAACGATTTTAAAACCAGCGGGCAAATTTTTTTCTTCCCTAGTGCTATCTAAGAAAAGATATTTAACGCCCATCAGGTTTTCTAGCGAGGTGCGGTAGTCATTTTGGGCGACTGGATTATTCGGTGTGAATTGGTTGTTTTGAACCTGTTGTTCCAATGCGCCAACATAACCATTTTCAACGGTCAGATATGAAGCAATGTCATGGGTTCCGAGAACCATTGGGATATTTGATTCTGCATTAAAATAGTCGGTATTTAAAGAATTTTTTCGCTGATCGGGCTGATAATGATACCGTGGTCCAATCGTGGTTCGCTCATGGTTGAGGCGGGGAGTTACATAGTGATCGGCTTGGTCATAGTAGTTGGAAACAGCCTGCTGAGCCTGATTTTGTAGATACATCGTTTTAGAATAGCTACTGCTATTGGGGCTGTAAAATCCGATTCCTAGACTAATTAGATTAACAATCACTAGGGTTAAAACGGAACTTTGTAGCCACCGTCGTTTCCAGTTAAATAAATTGGCTATTAAAAGGATGCCGATGAGACTAAAGAAGAGTAAATATTCGACCAAATCATGCCGATGTAGTTTTAATATCCCTCCGTTGCTGAGCCAGATCACCAGAAGCAAGCTCGGTCCACTGGCTGCTAGAATGGCAAGATCACGGTGGGTTAGGTGGCGCAACGCTTCAGCAAAATATGCACTGGCAAGTCCAATGGGCAATAGCCCGAGCGATAGCCAGCGATTTGATGGCGCAGCAAAGGCATTGAAAATAGCACTAACTTGTGGGAAAACAATTCCAATTCCAAGTAAAATTAAGGACCAATTAAGGGCACGATATTTTCGAAAGTGGCTCAATACGTAGATGATGGCTAACAAGCTAAAACCGCTAATCCCAATTATTAACCAGAAATTAAAGCTATTTCCCATCCCAATTATTTTTCCAGGAAGCCCAAGATAGTAGCTAAGTGGGTAGAGATGATAACCATTGGCAAATTGATTAGTGATTCTAGTCGATTGAAAAGCATACATAATTGTTGGGACGAAGAGGACGGCAGCCATGCCGAGCCCGGCAATAACCGCTGCTGTCAGGCTAAGCAAGGATTTCCAAGGACGAAATGATTTGGAGGTGCGAAGGTCGAAATAACGTACAATGACGTAAACGAGGCAACCTAACCCAAGAATGTAGGCAAAATAGAAGTTACTGAGGAAGGTAATGGTGACGGCAATTATCAATGGAACTACCGCGTGACGGTGCAAGACTTGTTCAATTCCATTTGCAAGGAGTGGGAACAGAATTAATGGTAATAAAAAGAAGGCATGGTGCATGCCAGCATATAGGGCATAGCTAGCAAAGGTATAGGTAAGCGTGCTGATAAGTTGGCTGAATTTTTTGAAGTGAAAATTGCGACAGTATAATAAAAAGGCCAGTCCGGCACAATATAACCTGAGAACTACTAAGACACTGTAGCCTAAAGCTACCTGATTTTTGGGGAACAAAATAATAAGGTAGTTAAACAGATCCCCGACAACATAGTAAGAGAAGCTTGTCAGTTGATCTGCACCCAATCCAATATTCCAAGCCCAATTTGTAAATCCATGCTGGGGGTGCTGTATAAAATTAACGATCATTTGGCGAAAATCGATCAAGATGGGATAATGTTGAGCAATTCCATCGAAACTCCAAATAAGGGAACGATTAGTGAGGCGAAAAGTCAGCCAAAAGGCGCTAATGATCACCAAAAAGCAGGCAGTATAGGCAATCCACACGGGAATTTTTTTAAATATTTTCATAGGAAACTCCTTGTCACGAAAAAAACGAGGCAGGCCTCGTTTTGCGTTTCTTAAGGTTATGCAGGGTTCGTTTCGTCAGTTTTAAGGGGGGTTACTTCGAACCAATTTATAAATGAGTTTTCGTAATCCAATACTTTAAACTGAAAGCGCCCAATTGTAACCACGTCACCGATTTTAATATGGGGATTGTGTTCAATCACAAATCCAGCGATGGTAACGATATCAGAACTATCAAATGATTTGATCTTAGTATCGAAGAATTTTTCAAAGTCATGAGTATTTAGCTTACCACTAACTTTGTAGGTTCCGTCAGCCTGCTTGAAAATCTGCGCCTGATTAGCAGGATCGATTTCATCACGAACGGTTCCAAATAGTTCCTCATAAATGTCTTTATCGGTAATAATTCCGGAAGTACCGCCGTATTCATCGATTACGACCACGATTGGTTGGTGATTCTTAATCATTTGTTGTAAAACCATGGCAATCGGGGTTGTTTCAGCAGTCGTACTGATCTTACGTAATTGCCCTTTAACGGATTTTTTGGGGTTAATCTGGGCTTGCTGAACTAGATCATAGATGTAGACATAACCAAGGATATTGTCCTTGTTGTTATCTTTGACCACCGGAAGCCGGCTAAAAGTAGTCTTGAGGTAGGTTTCGGTAGCTTCTGCTACGGTATCGTTATAATCTACGGTTTTAAGTTGGGTGCGGTCAATCATGATATCACGAGCGGTTTTATCGTTTAACTCGAAGGCACGCTGCATGTAGAGATAGTCGTTTTGTTCCAGGTCTCCATTTTTAACGGCTGCTTTGGAAACGCTCAGAATCTCTGATTGTGACAGAGCTTCGTCATTTTCATTGGCAACCTTGAGCCCCAACATGCGGACAACTGCATTGGCAGAAATGTTAAGCAGCCAGACGAAGGGATAAAAGACGACATGACAGTAATGTAGTGGTGTGCTGACCACGTTCAGCACTTGTAAAGGCATGTCAATACTGATGTTCTTAGGTAGAATTTCTGTAAAAACGACTTCTAAATAAGTCAGTAGGATAATCCCAAGAACTGCCCCAATACCGTGGGCGGTAGCGCTGTTAACCCCCATATCGGTGCCCAATAGATTAACAAAAAGTGCGATCACAAAGGTTTCACCAATCCACCCAAGAATAATCCCCGCCAATGAGACACCCACTTGGGTGGTGGACAGGTATTCATTGAGATTTTTAACCATTTTGATTTCGCGGGTCAGTTTTTTTCTGCGTTTTTCTGAAGTGTTGTCATCATCGAGTTCTTCTTGTAAGGCAGTGGGGCGCGATTGCACGAGGGCAAATTCGCAGGCAACGAAAAATCCTGCTAAAAAGAATGTGATGAGAATAATAACTAAGTCGATAAAAATCGATCCAGTAACCAATGTCGTGTACTCCTTTTTCTTGATAGGTTGATTTGAGGTCAGGAACTGCAGTTGTAAAATTTTTGGATTTTACAATTCTGTACCATATTAACATACAGTGGCGGGAGCTGTTTTGAAATCAGTAAAAAGAAAACAAATTTTTTGAATCTTAAAGGTAACCGCCCTATAATTAAAGGTGTCAGGAAGCTGACAATTAATTAACAAAGGGGAGTTTAATGATGGCAAATAAAGATTTAAGCAACATTAGTTACGACCCACTGGACGATTTTTTCGGCGACTTTGGTAAAAGCCTACTAAATTCGGTCGCAGGCGGTAATAATCGGATGAAAACGGACGTGATTGATCATGACGATCACTATGAAGTTGTTTCTGAGTTGCCGGGATTTCAAAAACAAGATATCGATATTCAATACAGTGATGACACGCTTTCGATTCACGCAGTTCATGATCTGAAAAAAGAAGTTCGTGATGATGATGGACATGTGGTCAATCAGGAACGTCGGTCAAGCGATGTTAGTCGGTCATTCTACCTACCGGATGTTCAAAAAGATCAAATTAGTGCTACTTACGATGGTGGTCTTTTAAAGATTGAATTACCGAAGTCAGCAAAAGAAGAGCAGACTAGCAAGTCAATTGATATTAATTAAACAAATAAATTAGAAAAACAGTTCTATTTTGGTACTGATATCCTTCATACGTGGAGGTATCAGTACTTTTTTTATCGATGACCATCCTTTTCCTGTAATTAAGGCAGATCGTCTGATCTAGTGACACTTTTCCAGCGGGGTTTGCCCATTTCAGCTATAATTGTTAGAAAAGGATGTTAAGGAGGAAGCACTCTTGTCAGATCAGCATTATTCCGGTTTAAGCTCAGCAGAAGTTGCTGCTAAAGTAGCGGCTGGGCAAAAGAATACGCCACCCCCTGCCTTAACCAAAACGGTGGGACAGATTGTAGTTAGCAATGTTTTTAACCTCTTTAATTTTATCAACCTGGTGCTTGGGCTGTTGGTCTTTACCACTGGTAGCTATAAAAACCTCTTGTTTTTATTAATTGCTTTCTTAAATTCGCTGATTGGAATTATCCAAGAGGTTCGCTCTAAAAGGCAAGTTGATAAGATGGCGCTACTTTCGCAAGCGCATAGTCGAGTGGTTCGAGATGGAGAAACAGTTGAAATCCCTTCAGAGCAGCTGGTTTTAGATGATGTAATTCAGTTGACACTCGGCGATCAAATCCCGGTTGACGGGGTTATTTTGGCAACTAAAGAACTAGAAGTCGACGAATCACAGATTACGGGTGAATCCAATCCGATTAACAAACCGAATGGCGCTAGCGTGATTTCTGGTAGTTTTGTGGTGGGGGGTCATGCGGTGATGCAGGCCACCAAGGTTGGTGATGACACTTTTGTAAATTCTTTGACTGCCAAGGCGAAAACTACGAGCCGAAAAAAAAGTGTATTACTGGATTTGATTAACAAAATTATTCGGATTTTAACGGTGATTATCATCCCGCTTGGACTCGCTCTGTTTACCTCGCGAATTTTACGTGGAGTAAGTTGGAATGATGCCATTTTAGGGACGGTGGCCGCCATGATTGGGATGATTCCAGAAGGATTAGTGCTGCTATCATCTGTAACGCTAGCGGTCTCGGCCTATCGATTGGCACGCCGCAAAGTGCTGGTGCGCGACCTAGCTTCGATTGAAACGCTTGCCCGAGTTGACACGCTTTGTCTTGATAAGACGGGGACGATCACCAGTGGGGAACTAAAGTTTGACCGATTGGAACAACTCGCGACGGGCACAACGACAGCAACGATTGCTCCGCTATTAGGATCAGTCTTACGAGAAGTTGGCGATACGAATGCCACTGCGATGGCTTTGCAAAAAGAATTTATGCAAGCCAATCAAGTTGCTTCGCGGATCATTCCGTTTTCTTCGGCGCGGAAATGGAGTGGAGCTCAACTAGCCGATGGAAAAAACTACGTGCTAGGAGCGCCACAATTTGTTTTGCAAATGAGTTCGAACGAGTCTAATCAAGTCCATGAACTTGCGACCCAAGGTTTGCGGGTCTTGGCCTTTGCTACAGCCGAAACAATGACAGAAACGTCGTTATCAAAGACTAAACTAATAGCATTTGTGATCTTGTCAGATGTGATTCGGAGCGATGCCCCAGAAACGCTACGTTATTTCGCCAATCAGGGAGTGACGCTTCGCCTGATTTCTGGAGATGATCCAACCACGGTTGCCAGCATTGCTAGTCGGGTTGGCGTGACACAAGCCGATCAGTATGTCGATATGAGTACGGTGAAAACTCCAAACTATCCGAAACTGGTAGCGCATAATCGGGTATTCGGACGAGTTAAACCAGAACAAAAAGAGCAGCTGATTCGCGCGATGCAACAGGCTGGGAAGACGGTCGCAATGACGGGGGACGGTGTTAATGATATTCTAGCTTTGAAACAGGCTGATTGTGGGATTGCCATGGCGACTGGAAATGAAAGTACTAAGAGTATTGCGGACTTCGTGTTAATTAACTCTAATTTTTCTGCCATGGTCAATGTATTAAAAGAGGGACGCCGAGTTATTAACAATATTGATAACATTGCTTCGCTGTATTTAATTAAAACCATGTTTTCCGTTATTTTGAGTGTCATTTTTCTGTTTTTGGCTCGTAACTATCCGTTTCAACCGATTCAGCTCACTCCCATTAATAGTCTAATGGTCGGAGTGCCATCCTTTTTCCTAGCAATGGCACCTGAGTTTCATCCGATCCGCAATCGATTTGTGAGCGGAATTATTGCAATTGCCATTCCATCTGCGCTATGCGTGGTAGTGGACGTTTTATTGTTAGGTGGATTAGGTCCTTTCCTCGGACTTTCAGCACCTAGTATCGCTTCGTTGAATGTATTAGTAACGGGCTTTGTTTGTTGGCAGGCGATGTTGCTAATTAGTCGTCCTTGGAACCGCTATAAACTGATGGTAGTTTCGATCAGCATTACCCTGTTTTTAGCAGTCTTCATCTTTTTAGGACCACTGTTTTCGCTAACGGGGTTGAACAATTGGGTTGCCTTGTTAGTGGGAGCGGTCATGATTTTACTAATTAATCCGATGTTTTTACTGTTACAACGAGTGGTGAATTGGAGTTGGCAGCGGTTGACAATTTGGCGCTCAGCATTAAAAAAATAAAACACCGAAAAGTAACTTTTCGGTGTTTTATTTTGCCTTAATTGCTGTTTGTAGAACTTGCATTAATCGTTGTTCTTCTTCTGAGAGTGGATGTTTGGTGCGACGGGCTAGTGACACAAAAAAATTAGGGACGTCATCATCAGCAATGTTAAGCGTCTGAACTTGATCCTTGGGGGTGATTGCCGTTTCCGTTAAAAATGAGATTCCGACGTTTTGAGCCACTAGTTGTTTGATTAGTTCGACGTCTTGGGTTCGATAGCGAGTATTAACTCGGACTCCATGCAGGCGACATAGTTTTTGAAAGGTTTCTGCATGGATAAAGTCGTCATTAAAGCCAATGAAGTCGGCCTGATCCAAATCACGCATGCGCACAGTTGGATGCTGAGCCAACGGGTGCTCCTTGGCGGTGATGATTTTAAATTGGTTTTGGGTCAAGACCGTCGTAGTTAGGTTCTGGTTGTGAAACGGTGCTGCTGATCCAAGCAGGGCAATATCAACCGTGCCGTCAATCAATTGATGCAACAATTTTTTTGAGCCCGCTTCTAGATTGGATAAGTCATCTAGGATGCCGGTTTCTCCAAGTTGCGCCGCTAAACTCGGGAAATAATAGTTCCCGATGATTGGAGGTAGCCCAAAGTTAATGGGCTGCTGTTTCTGTGGCACCAGCGACTGTTCAATCGCAGTTACTTCATTGCTAATGATTTGGGCGTGCTGGGCGAGTTGTTTTCCCGCCGGTGTAATCTCAATCTGGTGGTGTGCTTGGTTACGCTGGACTAATTCGATGTGCAGTTCGTTTTCCAGTCGTTGCACAGCTAAGGAAATGGTAGGCTGGCTGACCTGATAGTAAGCTGCAACTTTGGTGTAACTATGCAATTCAGCTAATTTATTGAAGTAGAGTAAATCTTGCAGTTTGATTTTAACACCTCATATTAATGAAATTTATTCAAATTTAACGTTTGACTATCTTTTTATAGATGGACTAATATGACTCTTGTTTAGAATAATACCATATAAATTTAGAGGAGCGAGAACTATGACTAGAAGTCAAGAAATCGTCAACAATCCCTTTTTAAATAAAGGAACGGCCTTTAGTGCTACTGAAAGGAAAGATTTACACCTTGAAGGAATGTTGCCACCTCGAATTCAAACCTTGGATCAGCAAACTGATCGCGTTTATGCTCAGTACCAGGAAATGAGTACAGATTTAGAAAAACGTATGTATCTAATGTCAGTTTTTAATGAAAATCGGGTTTTGTTTTACGCTACGTTTGCAAAACATGTCAGTGAATTCATGCCGATTGTGTATGATCCAACGATTGCGGATTCAATTGAAAACTACAGTCGCTTATACGTTAATCCCCAAAATGCGGCCTATTTATCAATCAATGATCACAGTCGCGCAACGATTCGGGAAAGTTTAATCAATGCTGCTGAAGGTCGCAACGTTAAATTGTTAGTTGTGACTGATGGTGAAGGAATCCTTGGCATTGGTGATTGGGGAACTCAGGGAATTGATATTCCGGTTGGTAAGCTGATGGTTTATACAGCTGCTGCGGGGATTGACCCGTCAGAAATTTTACCAGTGGTCTTAGATGCAGGGACTACTCGTGCATCATTAAAGAATGATCCTTTGTACGTTGGTCTTGATCAAGATCGGGATTATTCTGAGAACTACTATGAATTTGTGGATAACTTTGTTCAGGAAGCAGAATCACTTTTCCCTAATCTTTATTTACACTTTGAAGATTTTGGTCGAGCTAATGCTGCTAAAATTCTGGAAAAATATCAGGATCAATTCTTGGTCTTTAATGATGACATTCAAGGAACTGGAATTATCGTTTTAGCTGGGGTACTCGGGGCATTGAACATTTCTGGTGAGTCAATGACGGATCAGAAATATCTATGCTTTGGTGCTGGTACTGCCGGGGTCGGAATTGCGCAGCGAGTTGCTGAAGAAATGGTTCAAGCAGGCTTGAGCGAAGCAGAGGCTAAAAAGCACTTCTACATGGTCGACAAACAAGGACTCCTGTTTGATGACATGCCAGATTTGACACCGGGACAACAGGAATTTGCTAGAAGTCGTTCCGAATTTGATAATGCCGATGAATTAACGGATTTACTCTCGGTTGTACAAGCGGTTCATCCAACCATTATGGTAGGAACTTCAACTGTTCATGGTGCCTTCACACAGGAAGTTGTTACGGAAATGGCAGCGCACACGAACCGTCCAATTATTTTACCAATTTCAAACCCAACCAAGCTTGCTGAAGCAACGGCAGCCGATTTGATTAAATGGACAAATGGTCGGGCGTTGGTGGCAACTGGTGTTCCAAGTGCTCCCGTGGAACATGATGGAGTTACCTACGAAATTGGACAAGCTAACAATGCGTTGGTTTATCCTGGGATCGGTTTAGGTGCGATTGCCGCAACTGCTACGACTTTGAATGATGAAATGATTAGTGCAGCTGCGCACTCTTTAGGAGGAATTGTTGATTCTTCTAAGCCAGGAGCTGCCATCTTGCCCCCAGTTGAGCAGTTGACTGAATTCTCCCAAACAGTTGCTAATGCTGTGGCGCAAAGTGCAGTTGATCAAGGGGTTACTAGAGAGCAGATTAGTGATGTGAAAGCAGCGGTAGAGGCTGAAAAATGGTACCCCGTTTATCGTGAACTGAACTAAGCATTGCTTTGGAAATAGTTATGAAAGGAGTTTGATGATGACAGCTTTTTTAACGTCTTTATCAAGTGTCGGTGAGATTGTTCTTGTCATCGCACTTGGGTATTGGTTGCGAAAATCGGGCAAATTAGACGACAAATTTAAGGGTAGTATTTCGTTTATTATTATGAATATTGCGCTGCCAGTATCGATTTTTATGTCAGTGGTCAGTCACTTGAACCGGGATAAATTATTGAGCCTGTCGAGCGGTTTGTTCTACGTCTTTATTAGCTTTGTATTGGGTTATGTGGTTGCGTTAATCTTTGTGAAAATTTTTAAAATCCGCAAGGGACGGCGTGGAACGTTCATTAACATGTTCGTCAATGCCAATACAATCTTCATCGGGATGCCACTTAACATTGCGTTATTTGGTGACCAAGGTTTGCCTTATTTCTTGTTGTACTACTTGATTAATACCATCTCTACTTGGGCAGTCGGGATCTTCTTTATCTCTGCCGATGATCCAACTAAAGATAAAAGTTCAGCAAGTGGAGCAAAGTTTAACTGGAAAAAGTTATTGCCTGCTCCTTTGATTGGCTTTATAGTGGCGTTGGTTTGGTTGGTTTTAGGACTGCCAATTACGTTTATCGTGCAACCAGCAGCCTTTCCAATGCTTGGGAACACTTTCACCATGGTTGGCGGTTTGGTAACGCCCCTCTCCTTGATCTACATTGGGATTATTTTAGCTGATGCTGGGTTACAATCAATTCATTTTGACCGTGATTCAGTGCTGGCATTAGCGGGGCGGTTTGTGATTGCACCTGCTATTATGATTGTGGTGTTGCTGACAGCTAAACATACTGTTGGTACTGTACCAACTCCGGAATTAAATACGTTTGTGATTCAAGCTGCTGCACCAGGATTGGCCGTTTTACCTATTTTAGTTGGTCAGTCGCATGGTGATGTAGATTACGCAACGAACTTAGTGGTAACTAGTACAGTGCTCTTTGTAATTGTGGTTCCAATCTTAATGGAAATTTTAGCTTTTCTATAAGCATTATTATCAAGACCTTCACATTGTGGAGGTCTTTTTGATATACCTGTAGTGTTTAATCGTTATAATAATAGTTGTGAATCGTCTGAAAGGAGCTGAAATTTATCAACGAAAAATTACAAAAAGTTCGCCAGTATGCAGCTCAGGAAATGGCATTTGATCATTCCGGACATGGCTTTGATCATATTGAGCGGGTTGTTAATATGACCGGGAAATTGTTAGCTAGTGAACCTGCTAACGGTGAAGTTGCACTGACCGCGGCCTATTTGCACGATGTTTTTGACGAAAAACTTTGTGATCACCGTGCTGAAAAGCGCAAGGAAGTTATTAATTGTCTTCAAGATTTTGGTTACCACCCCGAGGAAATCAAACAAGTATTGGAAATTATTGACCATTTATCGTTTGCAGATAGCCTTGAGCAGCATCACCAGCTCTCAAAAACGGGACAAGTAGTACAAGATGCGGATCGACTAGATTCGATTGGTGCCATTGGGGTGGCGCGAACGTTTGCGTATGGAGCTGTTCATGGAGCTGCCATGTATGATCCCAAACTACCTCCGCGCCGACAGCTGACCAAAGCAGAATATCGCAACAATACGACCACTTTGAATCACTTTTATGAAAAATTATTCTTAGTAGCAGATCAAATGAATACAAAAACCGCCCAGCAACTTGCTAAGCGGCGAAAAAGTTTAATGGAAACATTTGTGCAAGAATTCAAAGCGGAGTGGTCGGGGCAAACTTAGATTTAAGCTTCAATGAGGTCTGCAAACGACCCGTGCACTAGCTTGGCAACTGCTTCAGCATTGACTAGCACCGAACGACCGATTTGGCCGGAAGAAATGATGATTTCTCCTTGCTGTTGGGCACTGCAATCAAAGTAGATGGGATAACCTTTTTTCTCGTAAATGCCAACAGGAGTGTTGGCACCATGTTCAAAGGTCGTGATGGCAGCCAAATCTTTTAATGGAATCATCTGAACCTTTTTCTTGTCGGCGGCGCGGGCGAGCTTTTTTAAGCTGAGACGGCAGTCGAGGGGAACCACGCCAATAATTGGCTCATGATCCTTAGTAATAGCGGCCAATGTTTTATAGATTTGATGGCGTTGGTAGGATTGTTGGTGGGCGTCAAGTTCAAAAACATCGCCGACTTGATGGGTTGCAAATTCAATTTGCTGGTATTTTATTTTGTGTTGATCTAAAACCTGCTCTACAAGGGTCTTATGGAGCTTTCCATGGTTCTTTTTTGTCATAAAATTCACCTCATTTACTTTGTATTATAGCAATTCTTTTGAAAAATTTAATGACTTTCGTGCAACTATCATTTACAATTAATTTGACTAATTAGAAGGAGATGGCTTGTGTATGGCAGAAGGAAAAAAAGAAAAAACTCATTTTATTCAGTATGCAAACGGGAAATCATTACAAGAGATTAATGGTACCGTTGAAGTTCCTAAGAATTTGGGTTTTTGGAAAACGTTATTTATGTATTCTGGACCAGGAGCGCTAGTGGCAGTGGGATACATGGATCCAGGGAATTGGTCAACGTCAATTACCGGGGGTCAAAATTTTCAATACTTGCTGATGTCTATTATCTTGATTTCAAGTTTGATTGCGATGTTACTTCAATACATGGCAGCTAAACTTGGGATCGTGACGCAAATGGACTTGGCGCAAGTGATTCGAGCTCGAACCAGCAAGACGTTGGGGGTAGTACTCTGGATTACGACCGAGTTAGCGATTATGGCGACTGATATTGCAGAAGTAATCGGAGGTGCAATTGCGCTATACCTGTTGTTTGGGATTCCGATTTTAGTAGCGGTCTTGATTACTGTTTTGGACGTTTTGGTATTACTATTACTGACTTCGATTGGGTTTCGAAAGATCGAGGCCATCGTGGTTGCTTTGATTTTAGTTATTTTCTTTGTATTTGCTTATGAAGTAGCACTTTCAAATCCTGATTGGCTGGGGGTATTGAAAGGAACGGTTCCAAGCATTGCAGCGGTCAAAGAGACGCCCGTTGTTAACGGGACGACGCCATTGAGTGGGGCTTTAGGGATTATTGGGGCGACTGTCATGCCTCATAACTTGTATCTTCACTCGGCAATTTCTCAAACTCGAAAAGTTGATCATAACGATGAAGAAGACATTGCCCGCACGGTGCGGTTCTCAACGATGGATTCCAACATTCAGTTAACCATGGCCTTCTTTGTAAATGCTCTCTTATTAATTATGGGAGTGGCAGTTTTCAAATCTGGTTCCGTGCAAGATCCATCGTTCTTCGGTTTATATCAGGCACTCAAGGATCCCTCCTTTATGAGTAATGGGATTTTGGCAAGTGTTGCAAAAACTGGAGTCCTTTCAACCCTATTTGCGGTAGCTTTATTAGCTTCTGGACAAAACTCTACGATTACTGGAACGTTAACGGGTCAAGTCATTATGGAAGGATTCATTCATATGCGGATGCCACTCTGGGCTCGGCGGCTAGTTACCCGATTGATTTCGATCGTTCCGGTGGTCATTTGTGTAATGATGACTAGCGGTGGTTCGGCAGTTAAGCAGCATGAAGCGCTAAATGATTTGATGAATAATTCACAGGTGTTTCTAGCCTTTGCGTTACCATTTTCAATGTTGCCACTCTTGATGTTTACTGACAGTGCTTTGGAAATGAATGGGAAACGCTTTACCAATGCGATCTGGGTTAAAGTTGCTGGTTGGGCTTCCGTTTTAGCCTTAACATTCTTAAACATGTATAACATGCCAGATGCAATTGCCAGCTTCTTTAGCGACAATCCTAATGCACAACAGACCTTTGAAGCAAATCTGATTGCATATGTGATCATTATTGCCGTATTAGCTCTGCTAGGGTGGGTATTATATGATCTTTATCGTGCTAACAAACGCTTGAAAGAACAACATCAATTGGATGACCAAGCAACAAAAGATTAACTGGTAACCCTAGGGTTCTCGCCACAGCGGGAATCCTTTTTTGTTTCTGCTATACTTGAGATAATCTAAGTCGTAAAGGAGCATCTTGTGGCTGATCTAGTATATAAACAAGTATTACAAAGCCTGCAGCAACGAATTAAAACTAATCAATTTCCGCATAATCGGTTGCCGGATGAACGTAGTCTAAGCACGGAATATCAAGTTAGTCGTAGTTCCATCAAACGAGCTTTGAATGTTTTGGCACAGCAGGGAGTTATTTTTAAAAAACGAGGTTCTGGGACATTCGTGAATCCACTGTACTTGAAAAATAAATCGATTTTTCGGTATGAAGGGTCGAACTTAGGGATTACCAACAATCTAAAGATTGAGGGATATGAGCCACAAATCAAGGTTTTGGACTTTGCGGTAATTGCTGCTCCGCCTGAAATTCAAGAAGAGTTGTTTGTGACTAGCGAAGATTTCGTCTATCAAATTCGGCGGTTACGGTTGATTGATGAACGAGCAATTATTATTGAGACGAGTTATATCCCAATCAAATTAGCGCCGGCGCTTACCCGACAAATTGTCACTGGCTCTTTGTTTGATTATTTTGCAAAGGAACTTCATCACACTGGAACCAAGGCATTAATGACCCTCAAAGTACAGCCATCCGTGGCAACTGATCAGGAACTATTGCATTTGGAACCGACGGAACCGGTTGGCATCATGGAAGGAATCTTCTTTCTTGACAATGGAACCCCGTTTGAATTCTCGCAGTTGCGGATTCACTACCATTATTTTAGCTACAACACCTTTGTGGATGTAGCAGAATAAATTGTGGCGGGCTTTCTCAATTGATACGTACCAATTGTGTTATGGTTTGACTTTTTAACAGAAATTGGTAAGATAGTTGTGTAGTTGAGTTCGCTTTCGAACTCATTCTCAAGGGAAAAACAACCATTTGGTTATTATTACAAAGGAGTGTTATTGCATGTCAGTAGACTATGATTCAAAAGCATATTTTGACAAAATGACGCAATATTGGAACACAGCGAACTACTTGTCAGTTGGACAGTTATTCTTACGGTCTAACCCAATGCTGAAAGAACCTTTAACGGCTGCAGACGTTAAGGTAAAACCGATCGGACACTGGGGAACGATTGCTTCTCAAAACTTTATCTACACTCATTTGAACCGGGTTATTAACAAATATGACCTGAACATGTTCTACATTGAGGGTTCTGGTCACGGTGGCCAGGTGATGGTTTCTAATTCTTACATTGATGGCAGTTATTCTGATATCTACCCAGAGATTACTGCTGACGAAGCGGGAATGTCGAAATTATTCAAACAATTCTCATTCCCAGGTGGGATTGCTTCTCATGCTGCTCCTGAGACACCCGGCTCAATTCACGAAGGTGGAGAACTAGGTTACTCACTATCTCATGGGGTTGGTGCCATCTTTGACAACCCTGAAGTAATTGCTGCAGTTGAGATTGGTGACGGGGAAGCTGAAACTGGTCCATTGGCTGGTTCATGGTTCTCTAGTAGCTTTATTAATCCGGTTACTGATGGTGCGGTACTACCGATCATTAACTTAAACGGATTTAAGATTGCTAACCCAACCATCTTTAACCGGACTTCTGACGAAGATTTACAAAAATACTTCGAAGGACTTGGCTGGAAGCCTTACTTTGTTGAAACAAACTTGCCTCATGGTGAAAACATTGACGAAACCAATGTTAATTTGGCAAAAGCAATGGATGCTGCTGTGGAAGACATTCAAGCTATTCAAAAGAAGGCACGTGAAACTGAAACAGCTGAAACAGCCAAACGTCCAGTTTGGCCAATGATTATCTTCCGTTCACCAAAAGGTTGGACTGGTCCACAAGAAAACGCTAAGGGTCTTCCAATTGAGGGTTCATTCCGTGCGCACCAAGTTCCACTTCCTTTGAGTGCTGACAACATGGAAACTGCCGACGAATTTGTGAAATGGATGGAAAGCTATAAACCAGCGGACTCCTTTAACGAAGACGGCACCATCAAAGAAGAAATCAAATCATTAGCACCAAAGGGTGACCGGCGGATGTCTGTTAACCCAATCACAAACGGTGGGCTTGATCCTAAACCATTGGACTTACCTGATTTTCGTGATTATGCGGTTGAAATCAAGACTCCCGGGGCTACGGATGCTGAAGATATGGTAGTTTGGTCAGAATGGGTTCGTGACACAATGAAGAAGAACCCAACTACTTTCCGCGCCTTTGGACCTGACGAAACTTGGTCAAACCGAATTTGGCATATCTTTGATACGACTAACCGTCAGTGGTCACGTGACATTGACACGCCATACGATGAGTACATGGCTCACGAAGGTCGAGTAATCGATTCTCAGTTATCAGAACATGATGATGAAGGTTGGTTAGAAGGTTACGTTCTGACTGGACGGCACGGTTTCTTTGCAACTTATGAATCATTTGGACGGGTAGTTGACTCAATGTTGACACAACACTTCAAATGGTTGCGTAAGGCTTCTGAAATGGGCTGGAGAAAACAATACCCATCATTAAACTTCATTGATTCTTCAACGGTATTCCAGCAAGACCACAATGGTTATACTCACCAAGATCCTGGGATGATTAACCATTTGGCTGAAAAGAAACCAGAGTTTATCCGTGAATACTTCCCAGCTGATGCTAATACATTATTAGCAACTGCTAATGTAGCATTTGCAGACTACGAAAAGATCAACTTAATTACAACTTCGAAGCACCCTCGTCCACAATGGTTCAACATTGATGAAGCTGACCAATTAGTTAACAAGGGACTTGGTTACATTGACTGGGCTTCGACTGATCAGGGAACTGAACCAGATATCGTAATGGCATCTGCTGGAGTAGAACCAACGATGGAAACATTAGCAGCCATCAATCTACTACACGATCGCTTCCCAGAACTGAAGATTCGTTACATTAATGTTGTTGACTTACTGAAATTGCGGAGTCCAAAACAAGACCCTCGCGGTTTGAGCGACAAAGAATTTAACGATCTCTTCACCACTGATAAGCCAGTTGTCTTTGCTTTCCATGGTTTTGAAGATATCATTCGGACAATTTTCTTTGACCGTGACAACAAGAATGTTCATATTCATGGTTACCGTGAGAATGGTGATATCACAACACCATTTGACATGCGGGTCTTGAACCAGTTAGATCGTTTTGATCTTGCTAAGGAAGTTGTTCAAGCTGTTCCTGGAATGGCAGAACAAAATGCTGATTTTGTTCAGGAGATGGAAGATTGGGTTGCTAAACACAATCACTATATCCGAACTGAAGGCACTGATTTACCAGAAGTAACTAACTGGAAATGGAAACCATTAAACAAATAGTTATTTACCAGTAAGTAATAAAAAGAGCCCATTAATGGGCTCTTTTTTTTATGGTCTGGAAGAGTGGCTATTTGATCCATCGGTCTTGCGATTTAATTGATTAAACAACAATTTGGTTCCAAGGTGTTTAATTCCATTTAGTTCCAAATGATCACGAATACCATGATTGAGTTGATCGAGAATTATTTCTAACTGCGCTTGTTGGTGTGGATATAGGTAATCTAGATATTCGGGAATATAAAATAAACTTTTTTCAGCTTCTTTGCGTCCCTTTGGAGTTAGACTAATCAACTGAATTCGACCATCAGTGGGTGATTTACTTTTGGTAATTGCTCCTTTGCGAACCAGTTTTCCAACGAATTCTGCGGTTGCTTGGCCACTAATGCCAAGGCGTTCCGCTAATTCTCGTTGAGAAATGTGATCGGCAGCGCTTAGCGCGACCAAAATTTTATTTTGTCCCTTAAAAACCGGGGAATGGCGTTCCGCTTGTTCATCGGCCAAGTTTTGTAACGTAGTGAATTCAAACAGTTTAGCTGCTAATTGTTGTTTTTTAATTAGGTTATCCATTGCAACGTCCCCTTCCAATTTGGTAACGATGTTTTCAGTATAACAAATAATTACTGATGGAAAATTAATCAAGTGCCTTGACTATTTAATCAGGGTACCTTATGATATCATCAAGGTACTTGATTATTTTGTATAGAGGAGAAGTTGTAATGAATTCAGAAACTGCCGTGCAAGTAGTTAATTTAACTAAAAAATTTGGAGAACATGCTGCTGTTAATGAGGTCTCGTTTACAATTAAACGTGGTGAAATTTTTGCCTTATTAGGACCAAATGGGGCGGGTAAAACGACTATCATTAAGATGTTGACGACCCTATTAAAACCCACCAGTGGAACGGTTCGATTGTGTGGATACGATGTCCAAAAGGAACCAGATCGGGTGCGTGCCTTATTTGGTTTGACAGGGCAAACTGCCGCTGTCGATGAAGCTTTATCAGCGCGGGAAAATTTGCTGTTTTTTGCGCGGTTACTAGGATTATCAACACAAGCAGCTCGAACGCGAACAGTCGAACTGCTACAGGAATTTTCATTGGAAGCGGTGGCTGATCAACCGCTCGAAACTTATTCGGGAGGTATGCGCCGTCGTTTAGATTTGGCAATTAGCTTAATAACTCGACCCGCCATTATTTTCTTAGACGAGCCTACGACCGGGCTTGACCCACGAACCCGCCAACAAATGTGGGAAACTATTAGAAAGCTTGTGGCAGCAGGGGCAACGATTATCTTAACAACCCAGTATTTAGAAGAAGCCGATGCACTGGCACAACAGGTTGCCATTATTGATCATGGGAAGTTAGTTAGTTTAGGAACACCAGCAGCCTTGAAACGAAAGGTTAACAAACGTAAATTACTACTAACGGTTGCTAATCCAACGCAAGCTAATGCAGCAAGGAGGCTGGTTAAAGCAGTTTTAAAGGAACCGGTTCAGCGCACTGGTAAGCAGATAATGGCTTCGTTAAGCGATGTAAACGACGTTGCTACCGTGTTAAATCAGTTGAAAAATGAAGGCATTATTATTGCCAATTTGGAAATAAAGCAAGCTTCACTCGATGATGTGTTTTTTGCGATGACGGCCGGTAAAACTAGTAAGGAGGGGAAGTAAAGTGCAGAACTTACGAAAGCATCTCTGGCGTTTATTAGCCAATACACGGACACTAGCTTATCGGAATCTTTTAAAGACGTGGCACAACCCCGATCAACTATTAGATGTTGTGGTACAGCCGGTGCTGTTTATGTTGATGTTCAGTTATTTGTTTGGCGGAGCAATTGCTGGGAGTGTCCACAATTATTTACCAACGTTAGTCCCAGGAATTTTAATGCAAGCGTTACTGGCGGCAGCCACCGGTTCGGGATCATTAATCAATGAAGATCTTCAGCAAGGCGTTTTCCAGCGAATAAAGGCACTCCCAATTTCACGGTTAGCGCCCCTCTTGGGTCAGTTAGTAGCTGATAGTCTACGGTTGTTGCTGGCCGCTACGGCAGCAATTGTAACTGGATATTTGATTGGTTGGCGCCCAGCAGCCGGTTTTCAGTGGGTTATTATCGTGGTAGGGTTGGATATCTTTTTAGGATGGACACTAAGTTGGATTTTCGTACTATATGGCTTGCTAGCAAAAAGGGCGACGATGGTTGAAAGCATGTCATTAATGACGATGTTAATTTTAATTTTTTTGTCAAATGCCTTTGTTCCAGTTCATACGCTGCCACCACTGGTTCGCTTTTTGGTAAAAATCAACCCAGTTTCTTATGTGATTACGGCTTCGCGAACCATGCTGAATCATGGATACTGGTCCACTTCGGCATGGATTGTGCTTCTAGCAGGAATAGTTGTTTTGTTACTATTTATTCCGTTAACAGTGTTTGTCTATAACCGAAAAGATTAAGCAGCACGCGCTCCTTTGAAAGTTCACTAAGAGAAACGTTTAAATTCAGGTGGAAGGGGACTGATGACAACAACAGCTTGGTTATAATAAGGAGTTTTGAAGGCGATGCGCCAAGAATGGAGGAGCATCGGCTGACTACTGGTAGCCAAGGAATCATACAGGGGATCGTTAACGATGGGATGCCCTAAACTGGCAAAATGGACTCTAATCTGATGCGTCCGCCCGGTTTCTAAGGTAATCTTTAACAAACTAGCGTTTTCGTTAGTTTTAAGAAGCTGATAGTGGGTGATTGCTGGTTGAGAGTTTTGACCATTGACTTGACGTTTTCGTTGGTCAAACGGATCTTTTCCAATCGGTTGATTGATAGTTCCCTGTGGGTTGGTAAGCATCCCGCGAACCCAAGCCAAGTACGTGCGTTGCAAGGTCTTGGTTTTTAACAGCTTAGTTAAAATGGCAACGACAGGTGGAACCTTCGCAATAATTAGAGCGCCACTAGTCTGCTGATCAAGGCGGTGGACCATCAGTGGACGTTTGGGAGCTAGATAGGCTGCCGCTAAATTGAAAACGGTGCCCAGTTCACCAGGCTGATTAGGATGGGTTTTCAATCCACGTGGTTTGTTAACCACCATCAGATCATCTGATTCCCAGAGAACTTCAAGGGATCGTGTCCAATCCGGCAACATGGGAAAAGCTGAGGTGGAGAAGTCCGTCTGGTTAAAGCTAATGTTGACGGTTTCTCCGGGCTTTATTGGAAAATTCATTGGACGATACTGATGGTTTACGAGCACACGCTGGTTGCTGCGCAGGAGGTAAACCAAGTGTTTCGGGAGGTTGAGCTGCTCGGTTAAATACGTACGAACACTAGGATAGTAACGGTCGATATCGAGCTGGTAGTCCCAAGCCATTAGCACATCTCCTTAGTATAAATTTGAACAAAAAAACAGTCGACCACATGCGTCGGCTGCTTTTTTAACCTCAATTATTTAATAATCATGACATCGGTCTTGGTCGTTCTAGTTACGTAGTTGGTAACAGATCCAACCACCAGTCGTTCGACGGCCGTCAAACCGGTTGCACCCATCACGGTCAAATCGTCTTGATGATCGTCAGGAAATTCTTGCGCAATAATTTTTTTTGGATTGCCAAAGCGAATGTGAATTGAGACATCGGTTAACCCATCCTTGATGGCATTTTGTTTGAGGGTTTCCAGCATTTCCTTAGTCTGGTCAGTTAGTTGGTAAACGGTATCAGCTGAAACTGCGTTACCATAATTGCGGTTAAACTGGGTTACCTGAATCACATTTAAAATATCTAAATGACTATTATTTTGTTTGGCAATGGCCACGGCGCGTTTTAAGACCGGCATCGTATCTTCGCCGCCATCGACGGGTGCCAGAATCCGCTTGTAGTTCTCTGTCATTTTGCTCACCCCATCAATCTTTGTTTTCTTAACTATATCATTTTTTGACCGAATTGACACGATGATTGTAGTTAGAAAGCAGCGGATTGATTATAAATTTTACCAAAAAATATTGACAACGATTCATTTGCATGGTTAAATTGGTGCAATTTAAATGGAGTAATGGCTGTTTTCATGCCATGATTGTGAAGTTTGCTAGTTAATAGCTAAGCTGAGAGTGAGGAATAAAAATGAAATTTCGCTATTCTGAAAGTGTCCCAAAACGAACTGATAATCCTACGGCGGCCATTTTAAAAGCAGCCGCTGATCCTCAGGTCATTTCTTTTGGTGGGGGCTTACCGGCTCCAGAACTTTTCCCGGTTGCTGAGATGAAAGCAGCTTGCGATCGTGTTTTTGATCACAATGGGCAGCAGGTCTTACAGTATGCGGAAACCTTGGGATATCCAAAACTACGTCGGCAAATTGTGGATATGATGCAGAAACGGGGAGTTCAGACAGATGTTCCTAATGTTGCGGTAGTCACAGGTTCACAACAAGCGATTGATTTAGTTGGGCGCATGTTGATTAATCCTGGGGACATTGTTTTGACAGAGGATCCAACCTACTTGGCGGCAATCGACGTTTTTAAGACCTACGGAGCCCATTTAGTGGGGGTGGAGATGGATGAAGCTGGGATGCGACCGGAAGCACTAGCACAGGCTCTGGAAAGGTATCCAGAAACCAAATTTATTTATACGATTCCCAACTTTCAAAATCCAACCGGACGGACGATGACGGCTGATCGGCGGGCGCAAATTGTGAAATTGGCCGCCCAGGCGCAAGTTCCACTAGTGGAAGATGACCCCTACGGAGCGATTCGCTATGCTGGGACGAATCTCCCACCGCTTAAGCATTATGACCAAGATGGGACGGTAATTTCTATTAGTTCATTTTCAAAAATTTTGGCACCAGGCCTCCGAATGGGGTGGCTAGTGGCTGAGCAGTCTTTCATGGAAAAATTTGTACAATTGAAACAAAATGCCGATCTGCACACTGATAATTTAACGCAATATATCGTGGCGGATTTTCTTGATAACGTTGATTTGGATCAGCATATTAAAAAGATTACGGATGTTTATCGGCACCGTGCGGAACTGATGCTAAGTCAAATTGACCAGTATTTTCCAGCAAGTGTTCGCCATAGTCAACCGGAGGGTGGAATGTTTATCTGGGTTGAGGTTCCGGGGACTGATGCGGACGAATTGTTGAAGGTTTGTCTAAAAAACAACGTTGCTTTTGTCCCTGGATCGGCATTTTTTGCTGGAAAAGTTCAACCAGGAACTTTTCGACTCAACTTTTCGAACATGGACGACGAGCAGATTCGAACGGGGATTCAGCGCATGGCCAAGGCAATTCAGACCGTTTTAGCATAGTTTTGTTGCTTGGCAAGCGGGTCGTAATTTTGCTATATTGGTAGCAGAAGAGGGGGCTTGTCATGAAGACCGCTAAGATTACAGTTTGGTCGTTAATCGCACTAGGGATTTTTATCGGCCTGAATTACGTGATGCAGTTGCCAGTGTTGGGACTCGGTCAGCAACAGCTCGTCCGAACGGATTTAATCGCAGGGATGTTATTTATCATTCCGTTATTGTTGATCTGGTTTCATTTGCGGGTCGGCTTGGCCGTGTTGGCGCTTGTACAAAGTTTGTATACCATGGGTTATCTGAACGGATTGTACCGGATCATAGCGTCTTCTCACGTAACTACCAGCGTTAAACTGCTAGTTAGTGGCTTGTTGCTGGGGGCTCTGTTGGTCAATTTTTACTGGTTTCGCCTAGCCTGGCAGATTCGGCGCGCTTTGACCAATGAACGAGTTACCCGTTATTTGAAATACCGTAAATAGAAAAGGATAGCTATGAAAATCGAAGAACCAGAATTTGTTAGTGAAGTCATTGATCAACGATATGCTGTTCGTCAGTTTGAAGCGACGATGGAGCAGTTAACGAATGATTTAGAGGCAACGCTACGACCACTAGCTGAATTCATAGAAACCGCCATTAATTCCGATCAAATTGCGAGTGCCGAACTGCAAGTTACAGATGCAGACGTCCAAGTCAAACTGCAGACGTCGATTATTAATTTACCATTGGAGTATATCAATAATATCAATAAAATTATGATTGACGCAGGTACGGTGCCAGTGAATGTCTATATGATAATTACGGCACCTAAGCTTAACAAATCGCAGTTACGAATTGATGAATTAGCTTCCACGCAGGGGTTTCAAGCTGCTAATAAATTACCTGAACTAGTGCAGTGGGCTAGTGGTCAGCTCGATCAACTCCAACAAAACTTGGCGGCAGAGTAGTTGGGTTGGAGTTCTATGTGTGCTACAATGCAGATGTGCGACGAGCCGCAGTAACATTTTTATTTGGGAACCAGTTTTTCTGTCGTATTACAGATGGTTTGATGAGAGGTGATGTGAACACCGCTCGTTCATTAGCAGGTTTGCTAGTGCCCAAAAAAGACCGTCTCTGATTTAGTTCAGAGGCGGTCTTTTTTTATGCCGAGTTAATAGTTAATCAGCTGTTATTTTGTGATATTGCTTCTGGGTTAATCCCATATAATAGACATTGTGATAAGCACCGCTTGCGAAAAATTGGTCTTTGATGGTTCCCTCGATCGTAAAGCCCTGCTTTTGATAGATGTGGATGGCAGGGGCATTATCGACGTCCACCAGCAAAAAAATCTTATGCAGGTTATGGTAAGTGAAGAGAAAATCGATCATTTGAGCAAAAGCGATTTGCGCATAGCCTTTACCCTGGAATTGATCCAATAGGGTGATCTCTAATTCACCGGTGCGGGCAATCGAATCTAGCTCAACCAGTTCGATGAGGCCGACTTCCGTCAGATCGTCGGCAACGGGGGCTTGGATAACCATGCTGATAATTCGGTTACTCTGACTATGTTTCTTAACAAACTTAGCTGCAGCCTTGGGATTTTGAAACGGTGGGTGAAACCAGAAACGAGCCGTTGACGGTTGGGTAAATAGTTGTTGTACAAGGTCACGGTCGATATCAGTAGTCGTTAATGGTCGCAAATGTGGGGTTGTTTTATTCATGAAAGCTCCTAACTAATGAGATAAATTTGATCATTGAGTAAGTCAAAGTGGTTGAAACTCTGATTTAAAGTAGCTAGTTCTGGAGAGTTATGAAAGTGCGCTTGTTCCCAAAAAACGTGGGAATTAGTGGCACCATCACGTTCGCCAATCACTAACAGTTGAGGGGCGTGCTGATCAGCCCGCATAGCCTGTAGTAGTTCCCAATCAACGGGATCATTATCCGGTGACCAGCACATTAAGACATAATCCACCTGGTGGTGGTAACAAGCATAGGCTTGTAAGGCATCTTTTTTGAGCACCTCAGTGACCAAGTTTCGACCAGTTTGGTTTTCTGTTTTCCAGGCAAGACTATCAGTGGCAATGACTTGTGCCCCAGCTTTTCGTAACCCCCGACTTAAATACCCATTTCCAGCCATGATTTCTAGGACAGGATGTGGAGCGAGAAAGTCAGCTAGACGACTGATGAACGGGGCGGTCAAATAGGCCCACATCCCGTAGTGTTCTTCTAAATAGTCCCGAAATGAGCGAATTTGTTGATCTAGTCGTGGTAGGTCATTGATCAAGTGATCCCAAAGCTGGTCGCCACGGCGGTCACCTAGGGGGTAACGTTGATTTACAAAGTGATAGAGTTGATCTTGAATGTCAGTTGGCAGCAATAGTTGCGGGAGTGGCTGGGGCAGTTGATTGTTGGTAATGGCATGATCGGCTTGTAAGATTTGCTTGATAAGATCTTGAATGATGGGAATCCCACTAAATTCAGTTTGAAAGGACTGTAGTTGTTGAATGTAGGGATGCTTTGGTCCAGCTAGCTTTTTCATGATTCATAGCCCAAATCAAGTTCTTCTTGGTGCTCAAACTCGGTCTTCTTTCGATTTTGTTTTCCATGAAGATAACCATCGATTAACTGGTAGATTTCATAGCGATCATTTGCAGCCAGCGGCTGTTCATTGAAAGACAGTGCTACACCGGAAATGAAAAGTTTGGAAAGATCGGTCGTTTGATTGTCAACCCGACCACTGAGATAATCCATTGAAACGCCGAAGTAAGTCGCTAATTTCCGAACTTCTAGGTAGGATGGATTTCGAATCCCACGTTCCCAATTTCCAATTTGAGAAGCAGTATTTTCATGATGTTGATCGCTAGGAAACATCTTGTTTAGTTCTTGCGCTAGATCAGCCAAGGTAATGTGACGACCAGTTCGCAAGGCTTTTAATCTTTCTGGAAACATACCAAAATCCTCCTTACTATTATTATACGTCATGGCAAGATAAAAGACAGGGGGGCGGTGCATTTTAAAAGAACGGGTTTCGTGGTAAAATTAAGTAATTAAAACCAACTTAAGCCGAAGGGAGGAATAACCATGTCACTTTTGGTTATAGTGGTTGTTACCCTGCTGTTTGGCTTTCTAGTGGGGTACGGACAGGCTAATCAACAATTAAATCGGCGCTTGTCACAGGCTGCCAGTCAGGCCAAAAAGTTTAGCGAAAAAAAGCGTGTGGAATTGACCCAGAAAACCCAACACTTGCTGGCAGAAAACCAAGCGGACGTCTTAGAATATCAAGCTGATGAAGAACAAGAAATTGCTGAACAGGCCGCGGAAAATCAAGCCCGACTGGAACGGGTTTCGTTACTGGAAAAGAGTTTGCTGAGTTTTTCACAACGGTTAGATAAGCAGCAGCAGGTTTTAGATGAGCATCGGGAAGCTTTAGAGCAGCAGCGTGCTCGCTTGACGATGGCGAAACAAACAGAACAAGATTTACAACGTCGCCGAGGCGAGATCTTGGGTCAAAAGAGTGCGCTGACGGCTAATCAAGCTAAACAGGTCGTCTTACAGGAGACTGAGACAAAGCTGGCTCAGGATTTTGAGACGACGGTTCGGGAAAACCATGATTTTATGGTTTTAAATGCACCTCGCGATGCACGTAATTTGATGACTTCAGCGATTCAAAGTGCTCCCAGCGATGCTCCCAAAACGCATATCGAACGAAATATCTTGATTTCTGATCCTAAAATGCGCGCTAAAATTACGGGTAAAAATGAACAACGCTTACGATTATTAGAAACCCTGATCGGAGTTGATTTGATTTTTAACCCTGAGCTCCCGGAGTCATTGATTATTAGTACTAATGACCCACTTCGTCGGGAGGTGGCACGGACAGTTATTAATGAACTGATGACGGCACGGCAGCTGAACCAGGGGATGATCGAGAATACAGTTAAGTTGGCACAACGCCGATTGATCGAGCAACTCCGACAAACTGGGGAAACCACTTGGAAAAAATTACAGCTGGGCTGGGTTCATCCGGACCTTTTGAAATTGCTGGGTAGAATGCAGTATCGAACCAGCTATGGTCAAAATGTCCTTCAACATTCCGTCGAAGTTGCCGAACTTTGTGGCCTGATAGCTGCTGAACTTGGGATACAGCCACAGCTAGCAAAGCGTGCCGGCTTGCTGCATGATATCGGGAAAGCCGTCGATCGAGAAGTGAACGGAACACACGTAGAATTAGGAGTTAAGATTGCTGAAGCTTATCGAGAACCGACCGAAGTGGTTCAGGCGATTGCCGCTTCGCATGGAGACGTGGATGGTGATGACTCGATTTCCATCTTAGTGCGGGTGGCTGATTCGTTGTCTGGATCACGGCCAGGGGCCCGCAGTGAATCGGTGGAAGAGTACATCAACCGCCTCAAGGGGCTAGAAAGAATTGCACGCCAGCATCAAGGCGTCAAGGATAGCTATGCTATTCAGGCTGGTCGCGAAATTAGAATTATCGTGAATCCCAATGAGGTTGATGACCACCAAAGTCAATCCATTACGGATGAAGTTGCCGCTCAGATTGAAGCCGAACTAACCTATCCTGGTAAGATTAAGATTACGACAATTCGACAACTAAGTGCGGTACAGTACGTGGGAGGGAAACCTACGACCAAGAAAAAGCATGCTAGTTGAGACATGAAAATAAGCTCCGACGCAAATTATGTGTCGGAGCTTATTTTTTAGATAATGACTTTAAAGTTACGGTGGTGATTGGCGACAATGTTTGGATGTTCTTGAAGATAACTAGCAATCAGATTGCTCATGGTAACGGTGTTATAGCGGATGATTTTAGATTCGTCATACATCGGGTAATGGCCGCCTCCCACAGCTCGGTAAGCATTTAAAGCAATTTTTAATTTCATTTTATTGGTAACTGGTTTTCCATGGTAGGTGGGGTTTAGAACCCGGCTCCCAATCGGATTGGAAATTTTGAGCTGGTAATCCACGCCGGCATACATATCATAGTTGTAGTCGCGAATTTTAGGATGATGGTACCTAGGATCAACGATAATCTGATCATTTTTGATGGTAAAATACTCCGCGGTTTTTTCGAGAGCGGCTTTTAAATCAGCGCCGGTAATCTCGAGGAGGGCGAGGGTATTGGGATAGACATAGTTTGTGATGATGTTGCGCATCGTAATTGGATTTTCAAAGCCACGTGCCTCATTAGAAAAGAGTGCTGTAGCGGATAAATCACACCCCATAGTTTCCATCTGGATTTTTTGGATAAAATTAATGAAAGCACCACCTCTTAAGCGCACTTGAAAGGGATCATCATAGGTTAAGGACCCTTCGATGTGCGCTAAAGGACGAGCTAACCAAGCTTCCATTGCTTTTTCAGTTTGTCGAAAAGCTGTGCTAGTTTTTATAGCCGGTTTTTGTTCACCAGTTTTTAATAATTTTTGATTGCTAGCAGTAATTTGATAATGGTTTTGGGCATCTGCTTCGAGAGTCAATTGAATTCGACCAACGTAATTACCACGATGACCCGGCTGGACGTAGGGCACCCCAAATAATTTTCCGGCTAAGGCTCGGTGCTGGTGTCCTGTAACAAGCACATCGATCCCGGGAACGTCAGCAAGTAGTTGATAACTTTCATTTTCGCCATCAATGACATCATTTGGTTTGCCATCACTGAGGTCTCGTTCAAAACCACCATGATATAAAACGACGACGACATCAGCTGCTTTTTTCATTAGGGGGACGTATTTTTGGGCGGCTGCTTGGGCGGAAATAAAGTGCAATCCGGCAATACAGGCCTGGTTTTCCCAAGCATCGACCGATTGAGTAGTTAGTCCTAAAACGCCAACTTTGATTGGACCAATTTGTTTGATGGCATAGGGAGCTCCAAAGGCCGGCTGATTATTTTGATCAAGGATATTGGCCGAGACAAATTGCCGATCACATCCGGCAATGGCCGCCTTCAAGTAAGCTTGACCGTAATTGAATTCATGATTACCAATGGTGCCAAAATCATAATCAATGGTGTTGAAAGCAGCATTGATCGCCGTCGGAGCTCCTGCGCGCTCAACCTCGGCCTGATAGTAGGCTAATGGTGATCCCTCTAAAAAATCGCCATCATCAAGAATGAGAGTGTGTTCGGCTTGAGCTTGTTGTTTGTTAATGACCGCAGCGACTTTCTCAAGACCAAATGGGAGGTTGGCATGGGGCTTCACATAATTGGTAGCGGCAAGATATCCGTGGATATCGCTAGTGGTTAAGATGGTCAGTTTCAAGTGAAGCCCTCCTTTAATGTAGAATAGGTAAATTATAAGCTTAATCTTAGATTGTGTAAATTATTGTTAAGCTTTTGTAAAGTTCGTTGACGAAAAGTAAGAATATGGTAAGCTGTAATTAGCTGACAATTAATCAAAATTTGTCAGATACACCGGATACATTGCATATAAAGGAGGTTGTTTTAATATGTTAAACTTGTACGTTGCTCCAAGTAGTGCATCAAGTCGAAAAGCTCGTACCTGGCTGAAAGACCATGACATTCCGTTCAAGGAACGCAACATTAATTCAAAGCCCTTAAATGCCGAAGAAGTTAAACAAATTTTACGTTTAACTGAAAATGGGAGTGAAGATATTATTTCAACCCGATCAAACATTTTCAAGAAACTTCATTTGGATTTAGATGAGCTTTCTCTCAGCCAGCTGGTTGATTTGCTAGTTAAATATCCTGATTTAATCAAGCGTCCAATTATTTTTGATGATAAACGGCTGGAAGTTGGATATAACGAAGAAGAGATTCGTCGCTTCTTACCACGTAGTATTCGACAAGCAGAATTAAAAAAGATGGAATCAAAGCTTCGTGCCTAATTTCCGTCAAGTCCTAACTTTTGTTAGGATTTTTTTGTTTTTTAGTGAAATTACTTGGTATAATTGTTAAAAACAATTTTGTGAAGGCTGCCGGACGGAGAAACTAACCCATGATTAAGATGATTGCATTAGATTTAGATAATACATTATTAAATTCGGACAAAAAAATCAGTTCCCTCAATACAAAGGTATTAAAAAAGTTACATCGTCAGGGGCTCAAAGTGGTCTTATGCACCGGACGCCCGTTGAATGCAGTTTTAGACTATGTTGATCAGCTAGATTTACATGAAGCGGCTGATTATACGATTACTTTTAATGGCGGACTGGTTTTGCGAAATCGAGATCAACAGGTGCTATTTCAGCATGGGATGAGCAAACCACAATTAAGTGCCCTGTATCAGTTTGCAAAACAGCAACAACTCCCGTTAGATGTTTTGAATTTTTCACAGGTCTATCCCGTTACTGATCTAGTTAAATCAATTTACCAACAGACCCTTCGTGCGACGATTAAATTCGTTCCAACTGCTTGGGGTCAGCTATCACAACAAACTTATGCCAAGGCCATCATAGCTACGCAGCCCCAACAGTTAGATGCGGTGGTAGCCAGACTTTCAAATGAACTTCGTCATGATTACCATATCATGCGTTCACAGCCCAAAATTCTTGAGTTTCTGCCCCCTAAAGTTGATAAGGTCTATGGCTTGGGAGCGTTGTTGAGTTATTTTGGTTGGGATTTTTCGAACCTATTAGCGTTTGGTGATGCAGAAAATGATGCGGGGATGTTACGCCAGGCTAAGATCGGGGTGGCGATGGGCAATGCGACTCCAGAAATTAAACAGCTAGCTGATGAAGAGACCGCCACGAATGATCAAGATGGGGTAGCACTTTTCTTGGAAAAGTTTATGAAAAGGTAAACTTTAGATAAAAAGCGTGCATTAGCAAAGAAATTTTGTTATAGTATATCATGGTTGTGATCAACCAGTGTTGAGCAGTTAGCTTAAATGTTAAAGCAACGGATCCTTTGTCCGTAAGATTGAGGTTCAATTCCTTGACTGCTCATAGTATGACAATAAAAAGCCGGATGGAAAATAATTTTCCCATCCGGCTTTTTATTGTAGTTTGGTTATGAACCGGAAAGCTTAAAAAAGTCCATTCATTTTGAATGGACTTTTTTAATTTAATTTAACTTTTCCAAAAAATCGAGAAATAATTTCATGAAAACATTCAAATAACGTTCCCGATCAACTCCAACAGCTACGTTTAGATTGGTTGGTTCATTCAGACGAGCCTTATCACCGATAGTCCGGGCATAGTAAGCGTCGTGTTCAGTAGTTACCAAGAGATTCAGCGGAATAGTGGTAACAAAACTGGGGTCAATGGCGACCCCAACTGCTAAGGGATCGTGTAGTGAACAACCGCCTAATTCTGGATAAATTTCGTCATATACATCGATATAAAAATCAACGATATCGGCCAACTTAGCCCCGGCTGTTGGATTACATGTCCGCCATTGGCTAGTCTCTTGTTTAGTTAGGAGAGTTCGCAACGTAACATCTAACCCAACCATTGTAATCTTGAGATCACTCGTAAAAAGTTGATTGGCAGCTACGGGATCTTGTTCGACATTTGCTTCAGCCACTGGAGTAACGTTGCCAGGAACGGTTAAGGCCCCACCCATGACGGTGATGTTACCGATTTTTCGAATGGCAACGGGATCCTTTGCAAAGGCTGCTGCTAAGTTAGTCATTGGTCCGGTAGTGACGACGCACAGTTGTTCTCCATATTTTTGAGCAGTGTCAATCAAAAAATCAACGCCGTTTTGTTTAGCTATCTGAGCAGTTGCTGCAGGTAAATTGACATCGCCAATTCCATTTTCACCATGAATTTGTGCATTAACTGCGATTCGTTGGTATTGATGATCGAGGGGATTTGCTCGACCAATAAAAACTGGAACTTGGGGACACTGGTACAGTTGGAGGAGTTTGAGCGCATTAGCAGCGGCGCGGTCGGCTTCAATATTACCAAAAGAAGATAAAATTCCAATGAGTTCAACGTTGGGGTCTGCCAGTGCATAGGTAATCGCCATGGCATCATCGACGCCGGTATCAACATCTAAAATCATTTTACGTGTGGTCATAAAAAATCCTCCAGTAAGCGGTCAAATAGTAGTGGTTTATTAATAGCTTACTGGAAAGTAGGGCTAAATACAATTCTTTTTTAGATAAAAACGAACGAAAATTAGATATTATCTAATTTTCGTTCGTTGTTTTATCCGTACATATATTCAGCAATGATTTTATTGACGGCAGGATTTTCGTGGAGCATGGAATGTTGAGCCTGCTGTGGATCGCCGTGGTAAACATAGAACTGGTAGCTCTTAACTTTACCTTCTACTAATTGGCGCATTGGCTTGACGTCTTTAACGGGAATCAGACCATCAGAACCACTACGATTAATGTTACCGCAGAAATTTAGAATCGAGAGATCTTTAGGAAGATTGTTAATGTATTTTGGATCACTCAATGGGTAAGTATTAGCCATTGAGACGAAGTGTTTAGTCTTCGGAACGTCCGTGGTATGATCATGGCGGGTCAGGTAGTCATAGATAATCGTGCCTCCAGAGGAGTGTCCAATCAGATTAACACTATTAATATTGTATTCCTTGTGTAGGTACTTCATTAGGTTAGGCATTAATGAGCCCTCGAAGCCAGGTTTGTTGTTGGTTTGAAATTCAACTTGAACGACCGGATTATTTTTGCCTACCCGATTGAATTGTTTTTTGGTGGAAACTTCGCCGTTGTTTTTGACATATACTTGGAGTGCTCGAGTTGCAACTCCTCGTTTGTCCCAGTCAGAAGCCATAAAGTCGGAGGTGATCGTGTTTCCACCGAGACCAGGGATAAAAACAGTGGCTGTCCGAGTTTGTTTGACTTGGTAGTGGCCGATTTTGTTATTGTTATACCACCAACCACCGAAACCAAGCGCGATAATGGCTAAGAAAATAGTTAAAATAAATGTCTTCTTGTACTTCATAATGTTAAACTTTCCTTTGTAAATTAAATTGAAATGTGGGTTGATAAAATGATTAACAGAATATATGATATCACAATTGTTGGTGGGGGACCGGTTGGAATGTTTGCGGGTTTTTATGCCGGCTTGCGGAATGCTAAGGTCCAAATTCTGGAAAGTTTACCAGAGCCCGGAGGTCAGGTCCAAGCCCTGTATCCAGAAAAAAAGATCTTAGATGTAGCTGGTTTTGCTGGGGTGGCTGGAGCTCAATTAATCAATAATCTGAAAGCCCAGTTGGCAACGGTGCCAGCGGTTGAGTTTCAAGCAAATACCAAGGTAATTAACATCACGCGTGCAGATGACAGCTTTGTGATCACCACGAACCAAGGAACTAGTCGGAGCAAAGCAATTTTGCTAGCAGCAGGGAATGGGTCATTTAAGCCACGTGAACTGCGAGCGACGAATGCCGAAAAGTATACGAACCAGTACTTATTTTATAGCTTGCCTGATTTACAGCAGGTGGCTGGTCAGACCGTAATGGTTGCCGGTGGTGGTGATTCAGCAGTTGATATGGCGCTAACTTTGCAACAAACAGCACGTGAAGTGATTTTAGTCCATCGCCGAACAGAATTTCGAGGATTAGAACACCAGGTCGAACAGTTACAGCAGTCGTCAATCAAGCTGTTAACGCCATATTTGATTCAGGAGCTGATGGAAACCGATGCGCACCAGTTGTTAGTTCAGATGAAGCAGGTTGGTGGTAGTGAGCAGCAGCAGGCAACCGTAGATCGGTTAGTAGTAAACTATGGGTTTATTACTAATAATCGAGAGTTGGCTCAGTGGGATGTCCAGCCCGAAACCGAACATGGCAAGGTCAAGGTCACACAGGAGCTGGAGACCTCTGAAAAGGGGATTTATGCGGTTGGGGATCAAGCGCTGTATCCCGGCAAGGATACCTTGATTGCGACTGGTTTTGGCGAGGTACCTTTGGCAGTTAATGCGATTATGAACCGTCTGTACCCAGACCGCCGCTTACCAATTCATAGTACAGCTTTACCAAAAAAGGGAAACTAATGATTAGCAATAAAAAATAGGTCACGAAGGGAAGAGCTTGAGCGAGTTCTTCAGCCTTCTGACCTATTTATTTTTCTCGATTAGCATCCGGATTGGTTATCTGAATTCGATTCGAGTTGCTGCGAGGTTCGTTGGCCTCAGGAGCATCTGTTTTATAGTCCTTTTCTGTATTTTGGCGTCCATTAGTGTCGTAAAGGCTAGTTGAATTAGCGCCCCGTTCGCGCTCAATTTTCTTTTCGCGGTAAAGCCCACTAGAATAGTTATAGGCAGAAGGATCTACTTTATTAAAGCCCTCCGGTTGATAAAAGCGTAACAAATTTTGTTGGTTAAGCGTGTCTGAAAAACTAAGCTCCATATTAACCTTGTCTTGATTAGCCTTAATTTGTCTGCGTTGTTTGGCCGTTGGGTGGATTTCCTTACCAGTCTTAGTATCATAGATAGTCCCGTTAATGGACGTATATTTGGGGGAAACCCAATCACGATTACGAAAGGCAACCACTTGATCATGTTGGGGCGAGAATAAATCGGTTCCAAACTGGATGTATTTTTGGGAATTAATCCCTAACAAATGCATTAGAGTGGGGAGGACGTCAATTTCACCACCGTATACGCTGCTGACGTGTCCGTCTTCGATGGCCGGTGAATTAATCATGAAAGGAACTCGTTGTAACATGGCGTTATCATAATCGTTCCAGTTATTACCATCCTTGTCTAGTAGAGGAGCGAGACTAGGATTTTCAGCATTGGAGATCCCATAATGATCACCATATAAAACGACCACGGTGTTTTTATCTAACCCAGTTTTTTGAAGATAGTCATAAAATTCTTTGACCGATTGATCGAGATAGTGCGCCGTTAAGAAGTAATTATTAACGGCTGTGTCGTCAGTGTCAGGAGCTTTTAGACGGTTATTTTTCATATCCTTATCGTCTAGTTGATAGGGAAAGTGGTTAGTAACCGTGATGTACTTAGCATAAAATGGTTGTTGAAGTCGTTGTAAATATTTAGTCGAATCTTTGAATAGGAGTTTGTCTTTGAGACCATATCCAGTTGCTTTGTCACCGGAGGTATCATAGTAACTAGCATCAAAAAAGTATTGATAACCGAGGTTTTTGTAGGTATTGTTACGATTCCAAAAGCTAGCCACATTTCCGTGGAAAACAGCGGTGCTGTATCCTTGTTGATCTAAGATAGCGGGGGCTCCTTGGAAAGTATTATCACTGCCGACTTGTGCAAACAGAGAGCCTTGTGGCAAACCGTACGTACTAGTTTCTAGCATGTTTTCCGCATCAGATGTTTTTCCCTGGCCAACTTGATGGAAAAAGTTATCGAATGCGTAAGTATGGTTACTGTTGTAAATTTTGTTGATGAATGGAGTGACTTCTTTACCGTTGATTTTTTTGTTGATGAGAAATTGTTGGAAACTTTCTAGATGGAGAATGACAACGTTTTTCCCCTTGAATTTACCAAATTTAGCTTGATCAGGGGCGGCATAGTGCTGATCAGTAAAGTTCTTTATTTGATAAATTTCGGATTTGTTGGCATTCGAGCGCATGGCATTGGAATTATGGGTCTGAATACCATCGTAGACGGTAAATGCATCTAGCCCGAGATATTTAACGATGTAACTCCGATCAAAGGTTCTGGTCAATAGTTGCGGTCGATCCATATCGGCAATTGTAATGTTAGCGGAGAGGAGTAAGGCACCCACGGAAACTACGGCGAGCCCCATTCGACTTTCAAATTGACGGTGATCGATTTTAATAATTCGGAAAATGAGAAGCAAAATTATTATAATTATATCTAGCCAATAAAAAACATCATGCGGCATGGTAAGCGCTAACGAGCTACCGCTCAGGCCCTGATCGACTTTGGAATAACCGGTCATGGTTGAGACGGTCATAAAGTCTGAAAATTCTCGAAAGAAAATCACATTGAGATAAAGCAGTACGGTATTTAAGAAGTCTAAAAAGATGATAGCAGGGTAAAAAAGTTTGGCTGGTTTGAGGAAAAATGCCAACCCAAATAAAATCACAGTGGTGGCAATGGGATTTAAAAACAAGAGAATAAATTGTAGCAGTCCCTCAGATCCTAGGGAAAAGTCAATAAAATAGGCATAAATTGTTTTGGCCCAGAACAAGCAGATGAGCAGGCAAAAAAAACCGACTCTGGTACTGGCAAACCCAAATATTTTTTTAAATGTTTTCAAAGGTTATTCCTTCCATTCTTTCGCACATATAATGATACTATAGCAGACAATCGATGTTAAAAAAACTAAGTAAAACTAAAATTAGCCCGGAGCAATCAGCGTGATATACTTGAGCTATATAAGAGAGGTTATTTTGATGGCAAAATTTACTTTGTACGTTGTCCGACATGGACAAACTTACTTTAATGTTTTTAATAAGCTACAGGGATGGAGTAATTCACCGCTGACCCAAACTGGAATTGAAAATGCGATTGCGACGGGGAAACGCTTAGCAGATGTGGACTTTAAAGCTGCCTATTGTAGTGATACTGGGCGGGCTGAAAAAACGATGTCATTAATCTATGATCAAAGTCATTCGTTTAGTACCCATCCGCCGGTAGTCTCCGCGTTCTTTCGTGAGGAGTTCTATGGTTATTATGAAGGCGCTGATGTTGATAAAACCTGGTACCTGAGTGGAGCACCTCACGGTACTCCAACTTTCAAGGATATCTTGAATAAATATGATATGAATCACGCTAAAGACTTTTTGAAAGCGGCCGATCCTTTTCATCTTGCAGAAAATGCAACTGAATACTGGAAGCGGTTAAACCAAGGTCTACAGTTGATTACAGCCAATAATCAGCTCGTGGACGGCGATAATGTTTTGTTAGTAAGTCACGGTAATACTCTTTTGAGCTTGGTTGACCGGTTTTCAGAACCAGGTCAATTTGATGTAAGCCAACGTCCAGCCAATGGGAGCATTACTAAAATAGCTGTCGATGGAACGCAACTGCATGTGATTAGTTATAACCAATAGATTAGAAAGGCAGTATCCACATGGTTGATCATCAGGCATTTTTACGGTCTTTTAATGCAAGAAATTATATTTTTAGAATCGGGGAGGTCAGTAAAATGACCGGTGTTTCCCCAAGACAGCTCCGTTATTGGGAGCAAAAAGGCTATATTCATAGCGAACGCAGCGAAAAAATGGCCTCGCGGGTATTTGACCATGATAATTTTATGACGGTTAAACTGATTAAATATTATTTAGATTCCGATAACACGTTGGGCAATGCTGTGCAAAAAGCCCGAGAACATCTGCAAACGGTTAAAACGGTGCATCAATTTTTAATTAAAATTTCGCCTAGCCTAGTAAAAGCGGATGGAGAAACCTTGATCGATTTAGGTTACTTTAATGCGGAACATACTAAAAAATTATACGGAAGATTGGATTCGGATGGTAATCCCCAGTATGAGATTAAGCAAGTAACGGAGTAGCTAACGTCGATTCTTTGGGATCTAAGTAAAAAAGCAACTACCAGCGTGCTGCAGCTGGAGTTGCTTTTTTGAGTTTAGATAGCAATGACGTTATTTATTGAAAAAATCACTAAAGTGCATGATTAGTAGAACAATGATTACGAGAATCAAGCTAATCAATAGAGTGATTTGCCAAGCAATTTGATTGTGCATGAAGGGAAGCTCGACGTTTTCACCGTAGAATCCAAACACGATGTTAGGGACGGTTAGGGCAATTGAAAAGACTGTTAAAAATTTCATGGTGTTATTAATGTTACTGTCCAGTAGGTTAGAGTAAGCGTTAGCCACTTGTTGGGCTGCTTGATTGGCCATTTGCGCCATTGAAAGTCCTTGCTGGATTTCAACAATTACATCGTCGAGGGCAGCATTATCATCATCAGATAATGTTTTCCCCAGTTTGCGCTTAAACATCATTAACATGTCGTTATTTGCTGATAGTGAGGTTAGAAAATAAACCAGATCAGTTTGGAGATTTAAGAGCTGATTAATTGCTTTTTTGTTAGTGCGGCCGTGTAAGCCCCGTTGAATACTTGTCCGGATACTGTTGATGTGATTGATATAATCAAAAAACTGAATGGCTAATTGATAGAGCGTTTTTAAGACCACATCAAGTGGTTTGAGATTATCCCGCTGGACATCTGGTAGTTTATCGATTAGCGAGCGAATTAATGGATTAACGAAGTTGGTTTTGTCAGCAGTAAAAGTAAAGAGAGTGGTATCTCTTAAGATAATCCCAATTGGTTCAGATGAAATGTCACCGCTAAACCTAGTGGGTTCGGCAACATCAAAAATGATCAACAACAGTTGTTCTTCTTCATAGTACTCAAGGCGGGGACGTTCGTGGCGATCAAGGGCATAGTACAGCATCTCATTGGTTAGCTGATAGTCTTTTTTTAAGGTCTTTTTTTCCACGGGTAAGCAATCTGTTACTTGGACCCAATCGATATTTTGATTAATTTTCTCGGTCTTAATCATGAAAACACCCCCAATGTGCAATGTTAATAGTATATTATAATTGCTTAGAAAAGTTTAGCAGTTTTGCTAGTTTATTAATTTAATCAGGAATTAATATTTTACGAGTGCGAAAAAATCCGGGAATAGGTTATAATTGTGCTAATAAAGGAGACGACAATTAAATGAAATCAACAAAAACACGACACTCCAATAGCAGTATCTGGTATCCGATCATCGCTTTTTTGATTGTGTTTGGAACAGTTTTATTGTTATTTGGTGTCTATAAGGTTCGTCAGCACATCAACCAGCAGCGCTTGCTTGAAAACGAACGCAAGTTTAATCGGGAAAATGATCCGGTTTACCAGCAACACCAAAAATTCATTAAACAGGTGGCTGACCCAGCGGTAGCCCAGTACAAGCAGAATCAACAGGTTCTTCCTAGCGTTGTCATTGCGCAGGCAATTTTGGAATCAGATTGGGGTAAGTCAAAGTTATACCAAAATGCTTATAATCCGTTTGGGATTAAGGGAACCTATAACGGGCAGTCCATTTCTTACAACACCGACGAATATATCGATAATAAACGGGTTACCCAAGTAGGACAGTTTCGTAAATACCCTGATTTGCAATCCGCAATTGAGGATCACAATCAGGCGCTGTATGATAAGTTCCTAAAGAAGGGCGGGATTACTGATTATAAAGAAGAGGCAGAACTATTACAAAAAAACACCTACGCAACTGATCCAAAGTATGCTAAAAAACTAATTAACGTGATTAAAACTCATGGTTTGGATAAGTATGATAAAGAAGCGATGCAAAAGTAAGCTTTTCTAACGGAGGAAAACATCTGATTGATTGCAATAATTGAAAAACTTTACGGTCCTTTTTTTGATCTTCATAATTGGAGTACTGTGATCACTTCTGGGAATGACTGGTTGATTATTTTTTCTCTGGTCGTCTTAGAGTGCGTGATGTCAGTTGATAATGCCATTGTTTTGGCCACCCAAACGCAAGTGTTACCAACCAAAAAACTTCAAGAAGAATCCTTGTTTTACGGGCTTTGGGGGGCGTATCTTTTTCGGTTTCTAGTAATTGGAGCCGGCGTCTATCTGATCAATTTTTGGGAAATTAAAGTAGTTGGTTCAATGTATTTGATTTATCTAGCGCTACGCTATTTTATCCCGAAAAATAATAGCAGTCAGCAACGGCATCAAATTAAGCCGGCTTTTAATCCCCACAGCCGAAAATATTTTTGGTGGGTGGTCGCACAGATTGAATTTATGGATATTCTATTTTCGATTGACTCCGTGTTAGCTTCGTTAGCAGTTTCCTCTAATCCAGTTGTCGTTCTAATTGGTGGGATGATTGGAATTATTGCAATGCGTGGAATTGCTGAATTTGTGATGAAACTAATGAAGCGGATTCCTGAGTTAAAAACCATGGCTTATGTGCTAGTGCTGGTAATCGGAATTAAATTGTTCCTTTCAATTCCCGTTATTGCGATTGAGATTCCCGCTACTTGGTTCGGAATTTTTGTGATTTTAGCAATTATTGTTACCATTGTAATTCATTTTTTAAGAAAACGAGGCGAACGACGTGGCCGTCGAACTTAATCAAGATAATTTTAAAACAAATGTCCAAGGGGCGCTGACGCTGGTTGATTTTTGGGCGCCGTGGTGTGGACCATGTCGCAGGATGGAACCCGTTTTGCATGAATTAGAACTACAGTTTAAGGGACGCGTGAAGTTTGCAAAGGTAAATGTTGATCAGCAGCAAGAATTAGCCCGTCGTTATCAGGTAATGGGGCTACCAAGTTATGTCCTCTTTCGGGAGGGCAAAGGGACGGAAAAAGTGACTGGGGTATACTCAGTTGAACAATTAGCACATTACTTGAATCGAAAATTGGCTGAATTCAGCTGCTAGGAGAAATTTGATGTCGAAAGAAGGAACAAAACTCCAACCGACCCTGCTAGAAGCGGGGCTAATTTTGTTTGGCATGTTAATCATCATGGGTCTTGGAATTATTGGGTTGCAGCTAAGCCCAGTTGTTCCAATCTTAACGGTAGTTTTTTTATTAATTTGCTGGGCTAAAATCCGAGGATTTAGCTGGGAAACCATCAACCAAAGTTTTGTTGTTGGTATTAAAAATGGGATTATCCCGCTTTTTATCTTCTTATTAATTGGAAGCCTGATTGGGGTTTGGATTATGGCAGGGGTGATCCCGACTTTAATGGTCCTGGGCTTTAAAATTATTAGTGTCCGCTGGTTTTTACCGTCTGTTTTTTTGATGTGCGCATTCGTGGGTTGTTTTATTGGTAGTGCGTTTACGATCATTTCAACAGTAGGGCTGGCTTCCATGGGGATTGGAGTTACGATGGGAATTGATCCGGCGCTAATTGCGGGGGCAGTTGTTTCTGGAGCAGTTTTTAGCGATAAGATGTCGCCTTTATCTGCGACGACCAACCTAGCCTCGGCCATTGCAGGGGACGATCTTTATGCCCACATTAAAAATATGTTGTGGTCAACAGTACCGGCCTTTTTAATCTCATTGGTATTATTTGCTGGGCTTAGTTTTGGACATGCGGGAGCTAGTCTCAGTAAAATTACGCAAACGGCTGATATTTTAATGAAGCATTTTACAATTTCAGGCTGGCTACTCTTACCCGTGTTATTATTGTTAGTGTGCGCATGGGCTAAGATCCCAACGATCCCAACGCTTTTTTTGAACATTGTGTTGACGATTGGCTTAACATTAATTACACCACGAAATCATTACTCACTAGCGCAAATTGCAGATGTTATTCAAAATGGATTCAAAATTAAAACAGGGAGTTCGGAAGTCGATCAGATTTTAAATCGGGGTGGGATTATCTCGATGACTAGTACGATGACCTTGATTATTATTGCCCTAGCATTGGGCGGGCTCTTAATCAATCTTGGGATTATTAGTACGGTGATGGATCGCTTTTCTAAAAAGGTTAACTCAACCGGAATGTTGGTTTTAAGTACGGTTTTGTCAGCGATTGGCGTGAATATCTTTATCGGTGAACAATACCTTTCAATTATTTTACCAGGGACGGCGTTTAAGCAATCTTATAGCAAGGCAGACTTAGCCCCAGAAGCGTTAGGACGAGCCCTTGAAGACGGGGGCGCGGTTATTAACTATTTAGTTCCTTGGGGAGTGGCGGGAGTGTTTGTAGCTAACACGCTCAATGTTCCCACCTTACATTATCTGCCATTTGTGTTCTTTAGTTTGCTTTGTCCGTTCTTTTCAATTCTAAGTGGCTTTACTGGAGTTGGATTAAAACGAGCTATTAAATAAATTTGGAGTTACTCAATAAAAATCCGAGCGGCATTTTTGCCACTCGGATTTTTGATTTTTATGGGGGAAAGTAGCAAAAAAAGGTGCAACCTCAGATAATTAAGCTATTTGCAGACTAATTTATCAGAGTTTTATTACAATTTTTTTCATTACAAGCTTGCTATGAAAGGATTTGAAGAGCATGTCTGAAGTTAAATTTCGAAATATGTCGGTTCGATTGCAAAATTACAA
>NZ_ALXG01000014.1:0-40139 GCF_000512295.1 Fructilactobacillus florum 8D | reverse complement strand
TACTCTAACAGTGCGTTTACTATCATAGCGTGAATCAAGAAACATGTCAACAAAAACATTTATCTTTTTTTCTAAGTAAACGTAACTCATTTTGAGCGCTTATTTATCATACAATCTAATCTAACTAAAGTCAAACATTTTAAACAAAAAACTCTTAATGACGGCATTCCTCAAAATTACGTTATAATATCAGTATTATTCAATAAAGAAGGCCGATAACTTTTGCTTAATAGAAAACCAAAATTAATTGGATTTACGCTGGTAACCGTCCTAGCATTGCTAGGCTTAACTGCTTGCCACCAACAATCAATGCCCCGCCAACGAGCGGATCAACGCCTAAAAATTGTCTCAACTCTCAATTTTTATGGAGAAACTGCGCAACAAGTTGGTGGTAAATACGTCAAGGTTGATTCAATCATTAACTCAAACGTCGATCCGCATGATTTTGAACCAAATATCACTGACTCTAAACAAGTTGCTCAAGCTGACTTAGTAATTTCAAATGGTCTGGGCTATGATGATTGGATTAATCAAATCACCAATAGTACCGCGCCACGAGGCCAAACAGAATTACAGCTGGAACAATTACTGCATAAAAAAGATGGTGACAACGAACATCTTTGGTACGATCCACAAACTATGGATATCTTAGCCACTCAACTAGCAAAAACCTATAGCGCAAAGAACCCGCGTCAACGTCGTTATTTTCAAAACAGAGCACGTGCTTATCGAAAAAATTGGGCTCAGGTTACCAATTTGATTAACGAAATCAAACCATTAGCACAACATCAAAAAGTAGCGGTCAGTGAACCAGTTTTTAACTATTCATTAAAAAGAATGGGTTATCAAATCACTGACAATGATTTCGCAAATGCCGTTGATAAGGGAGTTGACCCAGCTCCAAAGGCGATTTCAAACCTACAATCACAAATAAAAAATCATCAAATTGCCTTTTTTGTAAACAACACCCAAACTTCTGATCCAACCGTTGCAAACCTAGTTAAGTTAGCACACCACGAGCAGCTTCCCGTGGTCAATGTTACTGAAACAAAGCCGCAAAATCGAACTTACTTTCAATGGATGCGTCAACAGTACCAAGCAGTCCAAGTGGCACAACGAACCAACAACCACTAGCAACCAAAAAAGCACTTGATAACCAGACTGGTTACCAAGTGCTTTTTATTACTTTGCAGGATTAATGTGCATTTCTTGCAAAACCTCTTGAAAAACAGCTTGTTGTCCTCTTTCTTCTACCTGTTGTTTGAACTCAGCTGCATATCGTTTACTCAACTGTTCTTTTTGTGCAGCAGTCAACTTAGGTTGCTTCGTCGTGGCTGCTTGTAATTTACTTTGCACATAAGCCGCCCCCTGTTGTTGCATAGCTGCCTGTGCTTGCGGATTATTCTTTTGCTTAGCCTGCATCTGCATTCCACGTTGCTTAGCTAACTCACCAAAACGTTTGGCCTGTTGTGGCGTCAACACTAAATAATCGTTTTTAACATAAAAAGTATTCTTGCGACTAATGAAGGTTTCCTTTTGCGCTAATCCAAACATTAACCGATAAAAATTATTTTTATAAACCCATTGATGCTTTTCAACGATTAATTTATTTTCTTTGGCGTTAGTTTTAATAACGTTAGTCGTTTTAACGGCTGGTGTGACCGTTGGCTTTTTCTGATTAACTCTTTTTTTATAAATAACTACCTGGCGACCAGATTTTTTCCCAACCTGTTGTACTAACAACATCTTCGCCTTGGGATTAACCGAAGCGAACGCATGCTCAGTTGTAACTGTCTGGCGCTCCATCCCGTAATGATACTTAAAATTTCCAACAATCATCAAAATCGTGGCAACTAGCCCAAGGGCTAAGGCAAAACTAATGCCGTTTGAAACCATTCGATTAGGAATTAGGTTCCAACAAAGAAAGAGAGCAAAAGCCGCCCCAATTAAAATTACAAAAATCATTCTTCATCTTCCCCCTTTACCGTAACTTTTTGGCGATCGCTCTTCAAGAAAAACACTAAGACAAAGGCTGCTAATGAGATTACAAAGGATACTGCAAACGCAGCCGTGTAACCCTTCAAAGTAGCTGCAATCGCAAGATCGCGAAACCGAAGTGGATCATTGATCCGTAGCAGGTGTGACGGCAAATTATTCGAGGTTACGTTTGATAAAATCGAAACCATGATCGCTGTCGCAACGGAACCACAAATTTGTCGTAGCGTATTATTGACAGCGGTCCCGTGTGCCATCATATCGACGTGTAACGAATTCATCGCCGCCGTAGTTACTGGCATCATCACCATCGCAATTCCAAACATTCGCATGGCATACAAGACAACAATGTACGCAATTGCGGTATCTTCAGTTAAAAACATAAATGGAAAAGTTCCGAGTGACAGTAAAAACAATCCGCAAATGGCCAAACGCTTGGCTCCATAGCGATCAAACAATTTTCCAGTTACCGGGCTCATCAATCCCATCATCAAAGCTCCGCCTAACAACGTTAAACCTGAATGGAAAGCACTCATTCCTCGTACAATTTGAAGATACAGGGGAAGCACCATTTCAAATCCGATCATTGCCATGAAAGAAACCGAGCCAATAATGGAAGCAATACTAAATTCAAATGATTTAAAGACCCGAAAATCAAGAAATGGTGTTGTGAGATGTAATTGTCGCCAGATAAAGATGGCAACAAAAATAAAGCCAATCAACAATGATAAAATTACCGTTCGACTACCCCAGCCATCATTTCCAACTGACGAAAAGCCATATAGTACTAGACCAAATCCAATTGTCGATAGTACTAAAGAAAGATAATCCAATTTGGATTCATGGGTTTTTAAAACCGGTTTAATAAAAAAGAATCCCAAGATAATCACAGCAGCAGCCACTGGAATCAGCATTCCAAAAAGAATTCGCCAGCTATAATTATCAATAATCCAACCAGAAAGCGTTGGTCCAATCGCCGGCGCCAATCCGATTACAATTCCACCCATACCCAGAGCAGCTCCTCGCCGTTCTGGAGGAAAAATTGATAGCAAGACGGTTTGCATCAGTGGCATTAGAATTCCAACCCCAACTCCCTGGATTAACCGTCCGACAAAGAGTGCCCCAAAAACTGGAGCTAGGTAAGCCGTAATCGTTCCTGCTTCAAAAATAAGCATGGCACCCAAAAACAACCATTTAGTGTTAATTCGAGTCGTCAGCCAGGCGCTAACAGGAATCAAAATTCCATTAACCATCATAAACCCAGTTGTCAGCCACTGAACCGTTGATGTACTAACATTAAATGCCTTCATCAAAGTGGGAAAGGCCGTCCCCAGTATGGTTTGATTTAAGACAGCAACGAAAGCTCCGAGCAACAACAGCAGCACAAACATAAACCGATTGTAAGGCTTGCCATGCGCATCAAGTGCTTGTTCTTTACTCATTCAAAATACCTCCTCGAGTGTTATTTGCAATGCTATTTACGATACAAGCTCAGTTAATTCTTGTCAAGTTTTTTGACAAGAATTTTAGAGCAGTTAAAAGGGCTCACATCTAAACCTCCCGATGTGAACCCTAATTAAAATACGGACTAACTACTGCTCATCCAGTTTTACTTTATTAATTACGTTTAAATCTTTATCAATATCGTAAACAATTGGATCACCGGTTGCAATCTCAACGTCCATGATATCTGCATCAGAAATGTTTTCAAGATACTTGGTAAGTGCGCGCAGAGAGTTCCCATGAGCAGCAATAATAACATTCTTACCATCTAACAGCTTTGGTGCAATCTGATCCTGCCAAAATGGGATTACCCGTTCCAAAGTGGTTTTTAAGTTTTCCCCCGCTGGGATTGCTCGTGGATCAAGATCAGCATAGCGCCGATCTTTGGTAGCCGAGCCCTCATCATCTGCTGCTAGGAGTGGAGGTAAAACATCGTAAGAACGCCGCCAAATGTGAACTTGATCTGCACCAAATTTTTCTGCGGCCTTCTCTTTGTTTTTACCCTGCAAATCTCCATAATGACGCTCGTTAAGCCGCCAGCTCTTCATTTCTGGAATCCACAACTGGTCACTAGCTTCCAAAGCATAGTGGAGCGTTTTAATCGCCCGTTTTAAAACGGAAGTGTAGGCTTGGTCGAACTGAATGCCACTCTGTGCAATCAATTCACCCGCATGTTGTGCCTGCTGGACGCCTGTTTCACTCAGGTCAACATCAACCCAACCAGTAAATTTGTTTGCTAAGTTCCATTCGCTTTGACCGTGTCTAATTAAACATAATTTAGCCATCGTGTTAATCCCTCTTTCATTTCATCATTTTCTCAAACAATCACATCATACATCATTTACCATGTCGATTTAAAGTGCTTTTCAACTTCTGAACTCGCTTTTTATGGCGTCTTTCGCGCGGATGAACTTTTTGAACTCCCAAAATATCAAGGAAGAATGTGAAAATTGGAACGGCCACAATCAACCCCCACACACCCAAAAAATGTTCTCCGATCAATAGCACAACAAAGGTATAAAAAATGGGCAGCTCAGTTTTCGCTGACATAAATTGAGGATTCAGGATATAAGTTTCTAACAAGTGAACTATCGCAATAATAATTACGATGTAAATCACGTACTGAATTCCACCAACTGCATAGCCCGTAATTGTCAGTGGAATCAGTGAGATGATCACTCCAGCAACTGGAATCAAACTTAGCAAAAAAATCATTAGCGCTAAAATCGGCAGTTCGGGCATCTGTAAAATCGCTAGGCAAATAGTAGTAATCACCGTATTACATACTGCAATAAAAAGTTGTGCTTCCAACACCACGCCAAAAGTTTGAACAAAAATCTTGCCAAAATAATATACATCTTGGAAAAACCAACCAAAGGTGCTTGATAAAAACTTTTCGCTAAACTCGCGCAGTTGACGTAGTTCAATAGTGAAAAAGAAACTCAATAAGAGTGACATCAAGAGTGATAACCCAATGGTCCCTACACTAGTGACATACTGAAAAATCAACCCCATGCTGTCCTTGATCTGCTTTGTGATGTTTACCGATTGCAAAAAGTTAATTACTACGGAGCGAACCTGCGGATTGTGAATCATCCGTGGGCGCTGATAAACCCGAAACAATAGTTTCGTGTACGCAATTCCCTGATCCGTCAGGGTCGGTAAGTACGTCACCACTAACATGACTACTGCTAGGATAATCAGCGAGAAAACAGCCGTTACCGTAATCACCGGTCGTAGACCAGTTCGTTTTTCAATCCAGAGCACGGTTCTAGTGATAACCAAGGTAAATATGAAGGTTAGCAACACCATGGTCATCAAATCACGACAAAAATAAATCATCATCATTAAGAAAACTAAAACGACGAACCGCCGCAACCTGACATTTTTTAAAAAAGCGTGCCAATATTCCATTAAAAAATCTCCGTCTGCTTCATCAAACTATCCTAGAATCGGTTTGAATACTCATCTGGATTTTTATATACATTGTATTCATCACTGCCATCAGTGTTATTCCCGTTATTACTTGTATTGTTATTCGTGTTACTTGAATTGCTAAAGCGGTTTTGGTACTGACCGGGATTTTGATAAACATTCAGATTATCTGATTGATGGGAAGCACCAGAGTTAGTATTACCATTGTTGTTACTACTATTATTCCCAACGGCTGTATTTTGTGCTACTCCAGTTGCGGGCTGATTAGTGGTTGATGGTGCCGATGGCGTATTGTTTGGAACCCCATTGTACTTGCTTTGCGGATCGTTAGCCGACGCCGTTTTTTCAGGGTTAGACATTGACTTCAGAGCACGATCATTCGCCTTTTTCAACGTTTTGACGTCCTTGCGAATATCAGAATAGTAGGACTGTCCAATCACATTAACATTCATAATTTGTGCCAAGGTTTCGTTAGAAGCCTCATATTTTTTATCGTTGTGTTGGCGAACCGCATCCTTATACATCGATCGTAAAGTTTTCTGATTCTTAATCACGGCATCCATCGTCTTAATCTGATCTTTAGACCGTGTAACTAGCACTTCAGAACCACCGGTTTGGTCGCGAACATTGCGATAGGCCTCGCGGGCTCCAGTAAAGTTTTTTTCGTTTACGTCATTATTACCCTCGATAAATCGCTTTGTTTGATTTAACAAGGTATTGGCTTCTTTAGCTCCTGGCTTTTTATCAACTGCTGCCTGAAACTTATCTTTAGCAGCCGTATACTTTTTCTCTTGTAGCTCCGTTTTACCTGCTGACAAGTCTGATTTGTAAGCATTAGCGCCCATGGTATGGTCAAAATAAAACCAACCTCCAACAAATAAAACAAAGATTGCAACAACCGTTGCCCAAATCCATTTCTTCATCCAAATTACCTCCATAAAGTTCTCGGCGTTGTCATGAGTATAGCATACAAGAACCTGCCCTACATAGCTAATAGTTACGTGAAAATAGGAAAAGGACTATAATAAAAATGAAAATTTCAATTAGAAAGAGGTTATTTTATGCTGGAGAAAACGTTTTATAACGAATTTTTGAAACGCAGTTTCACCATCCCCATGAAAGTCACTTTTTGGGACGGTAAAACTAAACAGTACGGAAGCGGGACGCCCCAAGCTCATATCACCATTCACAAGGCTATCCCCATTAAAGAACTCCGGCGGAATGCTTCCATTGCTCTAGGGGAAGCCTATATGGACGGAACCATTGATGTCGATGGTAACTTGGAAGATTTGATTACTTCAGCATATGAGGCTGCCGACAGTTTTTTCCGCAACAAAAAGTTCATCCATTTTCTACCAAAAACTTCTCATTCAGAAAAAGCTAGCAAAGCCGATGTCCAGAATCACTATGACATTGGTAATGATTTCTACCGGCTATGGCTCGACAAAACCATGACCTATTCTTGTGCTTACTTTGAAAAACCAACCGATTCACTTTACCAGGCGCAGGAAAATAAAATTCATCACATTTTGAAAAAGTTAAATCCCCAGTCAGACAAACGACTTCTAGACATCGGTTGCGGTTGGGGCACTTTGATGCTTACGGCTGCTGCTGAATACAACATCAAAGTCGTTGGCGTCACTTTAAGTCAAGAACAATACGAGTACGTCCAAAATCAAATTACCAAGTACGGCTTAGAAAATCTTGCTGAAGTTCGGCTACAGGATTATCGTGAATTACCTGCTGATGAAAAGTTTGATTACATCACCTCTGTTGGCATGTTTGAACACGTTGGTAAAGAAAATCTTGCTGAGTATTTTGCCACCGTTTCCAAACACTTAGCGGATGATGGGACTGCCCTCATTCACGGGATCACCCGTCAACAAGGGGGAGCAACCAACGGCTGGATTAACAAATGGATCTTCCCCGGGGGTTACATCCCTGGCTTAACGGAGAATATCCAGCACATTCTCGATCAAAACATGCAAATTTATGACGTTGAAGCATTGCGTCGTCATTATCAACGCACTTTGGAGGAATGGGATAAGAATTTCCGCAAAGTTATCCCCGAAGTTCGCGAGCTATTTGATGAAAATTTCGTTCGCATGTGGGATCTCTATCTGCAAGCTTGTGCGGCCTCATTTAAAGCTGGTAATATCGACGTAGTTCAATACCTAATCTCTAAAGGACCGTCTGGCAAGAATCTGCCAATGACTCGTGATTATATGTATCATAATTAAAACAACGAACGAAGCGAGGCAGCAAGTTTAACTACCAACTGCACCGTAAGCATTCATACTAAAAAGCGACTGAACTCATCACGAATTCAGTCGCTTTTTAGTAAGCTTCGCTATTATATTAGAAAGGTTAATGCGAACACTAACCCTAACCCGATGATGACCGAAAGTGCCATCGAACGCGTCCAAAATGCAATTAAGATTACAACCACACTTGCAATTAATTCGGGTAACATCCCTGTCACTGAAAACGAATATGTCTTAGTGATAAACAGATCCTTGACCACTAGTGATGTAAACAAACAAATTGGTACAAATTCCATCCACTCATTAAACCAGCCAGGAATTTTACGCTTTCGAAAAAAAGACAGCGGAATAAAGCGTGGTAGCAACGCTACGAAAAAACACAGTATAACTAAGAAAAAATGTTGTAACCCATTCCATTCCATGATTTATCCCCAACTATTCTCGTGGCGTTCCCGCTGGATTTTTAAACATGCGCAACAACGGGCTTTTTCGCTGTGTTTTCTTCCGTTGTTTGGTTAAGTAATTATCAATCACAAAACCAATAAATGAGGCAATCAGCGTAGCAAATACCAAGCCAAGCGTTGATTTGGTCACCACTAGGAAAAAGATCGCCAAGCCAGCGGCTAGCCCTGCTACCAAAACTTTTAAAAGACTTTTAACCTGCATCACAATCATGAACAAAAATAATGCTGTTAATGCAAAATGAACCACTGTCAGATCAATCGTAATGGCACTCCCTAAGACGCCACCAACAAAATTACTAAGCGTCCAAAACAGTAAGGACCAGTGCTCAATTTGAAGTGCGTCGCTCGGAGTAAACTGCTTGTCAGTCGAAAATTTTAAATAGTTGACGGCGTAGTTTTCATCATTCATCGAACAAGCAAACAAGAAAGTAAACCACGTACTCTGTCCGTGTAGGTATTTAGACAAACTTGAGCCTAATAGGGCATATCTCAATTCCAAGAAAAATAACATCAAAACTACTGTTACTAAGGGAGAATTGATCGTCAACATCGAAGCAATTAAAAATTGAGCCCCACCTGAAAAAACCAGGAGCGACACTAGGACAATATTAAATAAATTAAAACCCGCTGCATGCAGTAAAATACCGCAAGCCACCCCAATCGGAATATAACTAATGTCTAAAGGAAATGAGGTTTTAAAGTTTTGCTGCCGGACAGCAGTTTCAGAATGGGCTGCTTTGTTAATCAACGAAAATCCTCCACCAGTCGGATTGTTTTAAATTTACTTCAATCCACAATAATACATTATAGAGTACTGGCTGAAAATAAAAAACCGTTTCCCTATTTTTTTTTGCCCGCTTTTGCTACGGCAGTCTGTTGAATTGGTAATGTGAACGTAAAAGTTGTCATCCGATTTGTGGAATCAACGTGAATGGTTCCCCCCTGATGCCCCACCATTTCTCGTACAATGGCAAGCCCCAGACCGCTCCCACCAGTGGCAGCGTTTCTAGAACTTTCTTCGCGATAAAAACGATCAAAAATCTTGCTGATAATTTTTGGTGGAATCCGTTTGCCATCATTTGCAACTTGAAATTGAATCATTTGCTGGTCAAGGAGCTTGGCGCTAAGAAATATATTTTTCCCATCTTTTCCATAATTAAGTGCATTCGTAATTAAATTATTAAAAATCCGCCCCAATAGTTCGGCATTGGTGCCCATGGTAATGTCCTTTGAAAGGGGAGTTAACACAATTCGCATCCCCTTTTTCTTTGCTTCCAAATAAAATGAGGTTTCCAACTGATCTAACAGTTGGTTAACATCAACCTGATTAATTTCTAATTGTTGGTGTTCAATGTTATTAGCCTTGGTATACTCAAATAACCGATCAACCAATTTTTTCATTTGCTGAGCCTTTTCATAGGCAATTCGACAATACTCTAGCAACGCCGTTTCCGATTTGTATTGCTTGGCATCGATCAAACCCAAATAACCAATAATCGAAGTTAACGGGGTTCTCAAATCATGACTAACACTCGTGACCAATTCGTCCTTGGACTTTTCAATCCGACGTTCTTCGTTCAGCGATTTGATCACGTTATCCACTAAGGCATTGACGCTTTGCACCACGCGTTCGTTATCACCTGATAGATGAAAAGGAATGCGATGATCAAAATGACCGGCAGAAATGTAGTGCAATTCATCGATAATCCGGCTAATTTGAATCCGATGATAAACCCGAATCAACCGCCACCAAATGACAACCACATCAAAAATACCCATCAGGACCCAGAAAATATTTTCCCAACTAAGCAGTTGTTGCTCAAATGGTCCAAAGGTAACCGATTGTTTAATGATAAAGATACCGTCATTAACCCCTTGATTGTTTCTAATAAAAGTAATGATGATGTTGCCAACTGCCAAATCAACCAGCAGTAAAAAAATCAGGGTTACAATCCCTTCAAACCATAGTTCGTTTTTTTCTTTAGATGTCAGTTTAAAATTTGTTGTTGCCACAGGCTAACCTTCCACTTTGTACCCAACACCCCAGACGGTCTTGATAATATCTTTTCCGTCAGTAGCGTTCTCAATTTTATCCCGCAAATGACTCATGTGTACCATCACCGTTTTAGCTGAAATGACGCTTTCTTGCTTCCAAACACGTTCAAAAATCTCATCTGCAGAAAAAACTCGGTTCGGATGACTAGCCAACAGGTATAGAATCCCAAATTCAATCGCAGTTAACTGAATTTGCTTGTGATCCTCGGTCGTCACCTCGTGAGAATCTCGATTAATTGTTAGCGAATCGGCGGTAATGATTTCTGGTTGATCGTTAGTTACTTCATTCTTACTGCGCCGTAATAGCGAATGCACCCGCGCCATTACTTCCAACGGGTTGAATGGTTTAGCAACGTAGTCATCCGCCCCCGCACTCAGACCGCGGATTTTATCAATATCTTCGGTCTTTGCAGACAGTACAATAATGGGAATTTGAGAATCCTTGCGAATCGCATTAATCACATCAATGCCGTTCATGACCGGCATCATAATATCCAAAATCACTAGTCCAATATCATTTTCGGTGTTTAATTTAGATAGTGCTTCTTCACCATTGTAGGCTGCTACTGGTTCATAGCCTTCATTCTTAATGTAGATCTCTAGTAATTGAGCAATCTCCTGGTCATCATCGACTACTAATATTTTCATGTAAAAGACTCCTCTCGTATAATTACTTTTCTCAATTTTAACAAATCCGCGCTCCAACGACAGGAATTCGTCTAATTATAAGAAAAACTTACATAGATAAAAAGCCGCTCACAGCGGCTAATCTAGTTAATTTTATTACTTGCGTCCTGCAAACAAGCCACTGGTAATCGTGTAACGAGCCCGCATAAACAACATTAAACCCGTACCGACCAGCCCAATAATCAGATTAATAATTGGTGGAACCACTGGATTAACCACCCGTGGTAATAGGTTCGAGCCATAAAATACAACCATCCAGACCGCAAACATCGCTACCATCAATAATGATCGCAACAAAGCATTCTGGCGATGCTTGACGCCTGGCGCAAACAACTGCGTTACGATGGGCATCCCAGCTCCGGCAACGACGGAAGATAAAATAATACAGGTGATCCCGGCTGCTCCATCTTGTTTGGCAGCTGCTGGAGTTAAGTAGTACATCGCTGCATATAAGAAGTTAAATAAAATCAAAAACCATAAGCCATTGTAAATCGCATCAATTAGATAGTTCTTGCGGGTCAGTGGCCCCTGTGGCTGCTGGGGAGGATGAACCGTATTTTCAACTTTGTTAGCAACTGAGCCGTACAACCCCTTAGCAGTCTGACCAGTTTTTTGTGCCGTCTTAATTTCTGCTAGTGTTTGTTGAATCGTATCATCTTGCTTTGCAGTTGGTAGTTTAGTTCGGGCAAGTTCCTCTTTCAGCTTAACCATATATTCTAGGTTCCGCTTGGTAAGTCCTTGTTGTTCAAATTCTGAATAAATTAGTTTCCGCACACTTGGACGCTGTTGTTGCACATGCTCATTTCGTTTGCGATTATCTGCTTCGCTCATGATTCCTCCTAGACGTTAAAGCGGAAGTTAACAATGTCACCATCCTGCATGGTGTAGTCTTTGCCTTCAACTCTGAGTTTCCCAGCTTCTTTCACTGCTGCTTCACTTTCATATTGATCTAAATCAGCAAATGACATTACTTCGGCTCGAATGAAGCCCCGCTCAAAATCAGAATGGATGATCCCAGCTGCTTGTGGAGCCTTAGTCCCCCGTAAAAAAGTCCATGCTTTAGTTTCTTTCCCACCAGCGGTAAAGAACGTCTCTAAATTCAGTAGCCGATAGGCAGCTCGAATTAATTTATCCAGACCAGGTTCTTTGACTCCCGCTGCCTGTAAAAATTCCTGTTTGTCAGCCTCATCTAATTCTGCAATTTCTTCTTCACTCTCAGCCGCAATCCCAATTGCTTGTGCCCCATGCTTTTCAGCATAGGTTTGAACAGCTTGAAAATAGTGATCCTGAGTAGGGTCAGCCATCGAATCCTCACTAATGTTTGCAACGTACAATACTGGTTTGGAAGTCAAGAGAAACAAGCCCTTCACCACCTGTTGCTCGTCTGCATCCAAAGTCAGATCACGCACAGCGCCTCCTGCTTCCAAAGCTGGTTTCAATTTCTCCAAAACCGCTAATTCTGCTTTAGCTTCCGCACTTCCTTTAGCAGCTCTAGTAACTTTAGCAAGCCGTTTATCAACGGCATCCAGGTCAGCTAGGCTCAATTCTAAATTAATGGTTTCAATATCTGCAACTGGGTCAACTTGATCAGCGACATGGGTAATATTATCATCATCAAAAGCCCGCACCACATGAACAATCGCGTCGACCTGGCGAATGTTTTCCAGAAATTTATTTCCTAAACCTTCACCTTTACTGGCCCCTTTAACAATTCCTGCGATATCTGTAAATTCAAAGGTAGTTGGTACCACTTTTTTGGCTGGAATTAACGCCTGAATCCGTTCAAGGCGCTGATCGGGAACCTCAACCATCCCAACATTAGGATCAATGGTTGCGAACGGATAGTTAGCCATTTCAGCGCCCGCTTTGGTAATCGCGTTAAACAGAGTTGATTTTCCCACGTTAGGCAATCCTACAATTCCTGCTGTTAATGCCATCTTATTGTCCTCTTTCTTCGTCTTCCGCTGTCCTTGGTAAAATCTTTTTGACCCGTTTTTCGAATTGGTGCCGAGTTAGCATCACGATGTGCCCGCAGCCCTGACATTCAAGTTTAATATCTGCTCCCATCCGAATAATCTGCCACCGATTTATGCCGCAAGGATGAGCCTTCTTCATAACTACTAGATCATTTAGTTGATACATGGAAATCACTCCTAGTCTAGATGAATGTCTAGCAATTCCAAAATTCTCGTCAAATCCTGATTTGATAAGTAATCAATTTCAATTTTACCCCGTCCTGATTTAGGTCGGGTTTCATTAATTGCAACCTTTGTGCCAAATTTATTTTGTAACTGGTCTTCACTCTCACGTAGGTACGGTGACTTAGCCACTTGTCCTCGTTTTTTGTTTTTTGATTGCTTTTTTTGATCTAAATTATTGATCAGTTTTTCTAGCTGGCGAACCGTCAACGTTTGCGTTGCAGCCTGCTGAGCTAAGCGCAATAAATCCGGTTTGTTTTTAACGGCTAGTAGCGTACGTGCCTGTCCCATCGATAGTTGTTTCTTTTGTAACATTTCCTTCACCGGCTGTGGCAAATTTAGCAGTCGCAAGTAGTTGGCAATGTAAGGTCGACTTTTTCCCAATCTTTGAGAAACTTCCACTTGGGTAATGTCCAAATTTGTCATGAGCATGTTGTACGCTTCGGCTTCTTCTAGTGGATTTAAATCCTCGCGCTGCAAGTTTTCCATTACCGCAATTTCCATCATCTGTTCATCAGAAGCTTGCCGTACAATTCCAGGAATGGTCTCTCGACCCGCTAATTTTGAAGCTCGAAAACGTCGCTCACCTGCCAAAATTTGAAAACCGGCCTGGTTTTGATCGGGTTGCCGAACAATAATTGGCTGAAAGACTCCCGAAGTTTTAATTGACTCCGTCAAATCGCTTAAAGCTCGCTGATCAAATTTTTTCCGTGGTTGATATGGATTAGGCGTTAGTTGTGACAACGGCAACTGCCGAACTGCCTCATCATTCAAATTAACATCGTTGTCATCAAACAAGGCATCCAAACCGCGCCCTAATCCCTTACTGTTATTGCTTTTCATTGGCAGCTAACACCTCTTTCGTCAACTCAAGATAGACCTGAGCTCCCTTTGATTTAGCGTCGTAATCAATAATCGGCAAACCATGACTAGGTGCCTCTGATAAGCGCACGTTGCGAGGAATGACTGTTCGATAGACCTTCTCTTTAAAGAATTTACGAACCTCATCATTCACTTGATTCCCTAAATTAGTCCGAGCATCGTACATGGTAAGTAAGACTCCTTCGATGTACAAATCCGGATTAAAGTGTTTTTGTACTAACTGAACTGTATTTAAAAGCTGACTCAAACCTTCCAAAGCATAGTATTCACTTTGAACTGGAATTAAGATTGAATTACTAGCTGTAAAGGCATTAATTGTAATTAATCCTAGTGACGGTGGACAATCAATTAAAATAAAATCATATTGATCAGCAACCACAGCCAGCGCACTCTTCAATCGGGTTTCTCGTGCCATCTGAGGGGTCAGTTCGATTTCTGCTCCGGAAAGTTGAATAGTGGCTGGCACAATGTCTAGTCCTGAATGTGGCGAATGTAGAATCACATTTTTCACGGGCTCTTCATTTACCAAAACATCGTAGACATCTTTTTGAATCGCTGGTTTGCTAATTCCGACACCACTAGTCGCATTTCCCTGCGCATCAGAGTCAACAATCAAAACCCGCTGACCGGCAGTAGCTAAATCAGCTCCCAGATTCACTGCTGTGGTAGTCTTACCCACGCCACCTTTTTGGTTGGCTAGTGCAATCACATGTGCCATTTAATTCCCTCCTCATTAGCTTAGCGCCTGTTTCGCCGGAATGCCAGCTTGTCGTGGATACTTCACCGGTGTTTTTTTTAATTTATCAATCACGATAATATGACGCTGTTCATTAGTTTTTGGTAACGAAAAAGAAAAGTCGTTCGCAACCGCCCCTCCCAATAGTTGAAGCGCCGTGGTGGCATCTGCCAATTCTTGTTGTGCATGTGCGCCCTTTAAGGCAATTAGCTGGCCTGCGGGTTTCACTAACGGCAAACACAGTTCACTCATCACACTCAGACGAGCTAAAGCACGGGCTGTCGCAAAGTCAAATCGTTCTCGTCCAGCCCCCGTCCGTCCACCAAAATCTTCGGCACGCGCATGAACTAACTGCACATCATCAATTCCCAAAATTTCAAGCAGTTGGGCTAAAAAGGTCAACCGCTTTTGTAAGGAATCAACAATCGTCACTTTAAGTTTTGGATTCATAATCTTCATTGGTATCGAAGGGAACCCAGCTCCCGCGCCCACATCAACTAAGGTAGGCTGCCCCGTTCGCAACTTTGAAATGAAAAAAAGTGGCGTTATCGAGTCATAAAAATGCTTTAAATAAACGTCATTTACAGCCGTAATGGTGGTTAAATTAACTTTTTGATTATAGGCAACCAAGAGTTGAAAATAATCGGCAAACTGCTGAGCTTGTTGGTCTGAAAGGTTAACCTGCTGGTCAGCCAGGGCCTGTTTAAATTGTTCCGGCGTCATGTGACAAACTCCTATCAGTGTATTATATGGCTAACTTACAGCAAAACTAGGTAATTTCTCTATTACCCATTATAACTAAATTTTAAACTTTTAGTTAGAGCCAACCAAAAAAAGCGCATTTAATTAAATCAGAAAATCGTCTTTCACGAAACAAAAAACGGCGACCTCTGCAGGCCTACCGTTTTTAACGCCTAGTGATGCATGTGACGAACTTCTGCTAGGAACCAACGATTGAAAGCAGCAGCATCAATGTCAACAGCAACCTCCGCATTAACTTTCCCATCATGATAAGCACCCCGCACGTCAGCAACGGTTGCGCCATTAGCTGGTCCATCAGTGACAATATCAATCCAGTAGGATTTCATCGTCAGCAATTCTGGATGGAGTAAATAAAAAATAGTATTGACATCATGCATCGCCACCCCTGTGGCTCCCTGATCGCCATCACTAATAATGATATCGTGTAACATCTTACCAGCTGGATTTGCTGTTTCAATGGCCTGCAATGTGTCATAAGTCAGCAACGCTTTATGGGTTACATCTAATCCAATCATAACAATTGGAACCCCTGCTTGATACATAATTTTGGCTGCATGCGGATCAGTAAAGACGTTAAATTCAGCAGCACTAGTCATATTACCCTGACCCAGGGTTCCACCCATGGCAACAATCCGAGCGATTTTGGGTTTAATCTCTGGATACTCAGACAGAAGTAATGCCACGTTAGTATAAGATCCAGTTGCCACCAACGTTACTGGTTCAGAACTAGCCAGCAAGCGTTCCTTCAACGCTACAACAGCCGTTTGGTTCAATGGAGCCGTCGTCGGAGCTGGAAAATCATACCCACGCATTCCGGATTCGCCATGAATTCGTGCAGCATCCTCAAATGGTTTAATCAGTGGTTGCTCCGCTCCTGCTGCCACTGGAATCTGAGCTGCTTTACCAAAAAAACTAATGATTTTCAGTGCATTAATAGTGGTCTTATCAACCGTCACGTTTCCAGCCACCGTGGTTACCAAGCGAACGTCCAGTTCCGGATTGTTAATGGCGACCGATAAAGCCGCTGCATCATCAATTCCTGGATCTGTATCTAAAATAATTGGTTGCATTATAGTTCTCCATCTAAAAATTGTTGCTTGCCCAATCCAAAACTCCAGTCTTCTGCATGATTAGTTGCCATGGTTACAATGACATCTTCTGGACGGATTTGCATTTCTTGCTGCAACTTAGTTACTAAATCACGGCAAAAAGTCCGTTTTTGCCCCATATTCCGAGGCGTAGAAAGAATTTGAAAGAAAAGCACATCTGCACTACGCTCGATTCCAAGTCCAGCATCTAATAATTCCATTTCCTCCGGCTCATGCTGAGTAACAATTTGATAACGATCGTCCTTTGGTACCCCAAAATCTTGTCGCGTTAAATCATAGGCAATTTGCATAATTTTTTTAATCTCAGCAGTGCTTCGGCGTCCCTTAATCATATCAATTCTCATTAATGGCATTTTATCCCCATCCGTTTCTATTAAATAGCTTTATTTTAGCATTAATTTAGCATAAAAAAAGAGCAATGCAAGCATTGCCCTTTTTTACTACCAGATAAAGAGACCAACAATTCCAGCAGACATCAGTGAAACTAGGATTCCTGATAAAAAGAGGTATCCAACATTTTTAGAAATCAAATCATTCTTATCTCTGCTAACAATTCCTTTCAAACAACCAATAATCATTCCCACCGTACTGACATTGGCAAATGACGTTAGAAAGACCGTTAGTTGTGCCTGATAGTGCGGACTAAACAGTTTTGGATTGCTAATCTTAGGAGCAATCTCACTCATTACCACAAATTCATTGGTTACTAATTTAGTTCCCATGAACTGGGCAAATTGAAAGGCGTGGTTTACATCCAAGCCCATTAACCAGGCAAATGGGAACATGATTACTCCCATAATGTGTTCAAGCGATAGCCATGGATTAATTAGTCCCAGTAATTTACTAATCAAAGTAGCTAATGCCACAAAGGCAATAACGTTCGCCACAATGATTAAAATTAAGCGACCAGCTCCTAAAATTGAATCTCCCAAGAAAGAGAAGAATGGTTCTCGTTCCGGTTTTTCAGGTCGATCAGAAACCACTTCAGCGGCTTCTTGTTGACTAGAAACATCCCCAATTTCATAAACCTTGTCTTCTTCAGCACTAATTTGCACTGGATTCAAAATGTTCGTAACGATAATCGCGTTTAAAATATTTAGCGGAATCGCCGTCAATACATATTGACCGGGAACCATTTGGGCATAGGCTCCAACCATAGCTGCCGTGATACAAGACATTGACATCATCGCAATCGTCAACACCCGCTGGGCGGAAATGTTTTTTAATTGGACACTAGAAACTGCCATTGCTTCGGTATTTCCCAAAAACATCATCTCGATGGCATAAAATGATTCAAATTTTGGCTGTCCGGTAACAAACGCCATTCCGCGTCCAATCCACTTAATAATAAACGGAAGAATCCCAAAATAAGTTAGGATATCAAACAGTGGAACAATCATCAAAATGGGCATCAAGGCCGCCGTGAAAAAATTCATCTGTTTAACATTAACCCAGTCTGGAAAAGCAACCGCAATCCCTTTATAGGAAATATTAACCAGCCATTGAAAGCCTTCAGCGGTTGCTTTGACGATGTCTCGACCAACGCTAAAGTTAGTCAGCAGATACGCAATTACAAGGTTTAACACTAAAACGATAATTACCGATCGCCAATTAATGTGTTTATGGTCTTTTGAAAACAAAAAGGCAATTGCCAAAAAGACCAGTACCCCAATAATATTTACCAGCAAGTACGTATTCATTACGCGAATTCCTTTCGTGTTCGGTATTAACAGCAGTGAAAGTGTTATTTTAAGAAGATTGCAAGCTGTGTCTGGGTGAGGTTACCCGACCTTGGAGCCCGAGAGCCGCTAAGACCGTTGCTCCGACTTCACAAACAAATGGTTCATTAGAAAAATGGCGACCCTGGGTCTGCTGACGATCATAAATCATGACGGGCAAGCGCTTATACGTCGAAAAACCATCCTGTGACTGTGAATCACCAATCCGACTGGAAACCACCAACAGCAAATCATCTGCTCGCAAATTACCCATCAGCCGTTCTAAGGCTTGATCAACCCGGGTGAGGGAATCTAAGAAGGCGCTAAACTGCCCTGCTTCTCCAAATGATTGTAACTCTGGCAACTGCAGATAGAAAAATCCCTGGTCATTTTCTGCTAACTGTTCGTCCAATTTGTGGAAGCCAAGTTCATTGGTACAAACTTGAATTAATGTACTAAACTCTTGGGAAAACAAATAGCTTACCATCCGAGAAATAATCACTGATTTTCCGGTTCGAGCAGTTTCTTCAAAGACACTGGTCACTCGATAGGGCAATGAGCAATCAAACATCTCCCGCAATCCCGAAACCGGGCGGTTGACCAACGATCGCGTTCGGGTTAATCCATAGGTTGCAACGAGAGGAACCTGGGTTCCAACTTGAGTTCCAATGGCGGTTGCATACAAATTAAACAAACCCAGCCGATGCAAAGCTGGTAAAGCGAAGTCAGATGACTGATTTAAAACATGCGTTACCAAAGTATCATTGTCCGAATTATGGGTAGCCGACAAATTATTTACTCGTAACCCCAACGCAGCCAAATCTACCACTATTACGCGCTTATCGCTCACTTCCAACCCTCCAAAAATAAACATCTACTTGTTAATAATAACTTAAGCTTCATCTCCTCGCAATCTTTGCGTTAAAATAAACTTAGCTTACTAAAAAGAGGTGCAGACAATGACGAAGCTAACTAATTTACTAATGCTGGGTGATTCGATCACCCATGGCTTTAATGGGTATCATGACTTGCAACACAACATTTCCTACTATTTAAAACAGGAATTACCCAATTTTTGCATCACAAACGCTGGCATCAATGCCGGCAGCCTCTCTGGTCAACGTGAACGTGATCTGACTTTTCAGGTTGACCATCACGACTTTACTAAATTTCAGTTTGTCACCATCGCCTATGGTACAAATGATTTTGCCCATAGTACTGCTGGTTTGACCACCATTGGCAAAATTTTGCAAACCAACTTAACTAAAATTCGCTCAGAAAACCACGCTCTTAATATCATTGGGATTTTACCAACGAATCGTTACGACGGTAACATTGATAACTATCATGTCGAAGGACTCGGTCACTACACTTTCGAAGAACTCCTCACCGAATTAGAACGTGTCTATCAAACTAACGCAATTCCTGTAATTAACTGGCGTCAAGAAGCTCCCGAACTCATCACTGAAGATAACTTTAAAACTGCCCTCGCTGATCAGCGACTTCATCCCAGTGAAGCTACTTATCAAAAAATGGCTCAACTAATTGCCAGAAAAATCAAGCAAATCACCGGTCAATAGCTAGAATTTCTACCATATAAATAAATAAAAACAGCAGTCTGAAATGACTGCTGTTTTTATTTAACTTTTACCCTGGTGCTGGTTGATTTTGCGCCAGTTGATATTGTCCCGTTGGTAAATCTCGTTCAATTACCGCCCGGAAATTTTGACGTTGGGTCTCCCCAGTTGCTAACGTGGTTTGGAGTTGGTAATCAACCTGAGTTTGCTTTTCTGCTAGTGGCTGTACCTGCATAATTTCTAACTCGAGCGAACGGTAAAGCTGCTGTTGCTCGTGATTATGGTTAATCAGGTCTTGCAGTGGTTGATATGCATCACCATCACTTCCCCGTACCAACTTCTTTTTAACTAGTTGCCCATCTAGATCGTGCTGATCATTGGTTGCATCTAAAACTCCCGACCAAACCGCTTGGAGAAGCGTTCGTGCTTGGTCTGAGGTGGCAATATTTGCAAACCGATAGCGAATCTGGCGTCCTTGATCATGACTAGTCAAATGGTGGGGTTCACTGGTCAGGGTGCCAGTTGGCGTCTTAATCACTAATCTAGTAGCGGTTAGTGGCACATTATCAAGCTGACCGCGACCATCACTACCAATAGTCCCAAGCACCTGTCCAGCTGCAATGACTTGTGCTCCAGCTGGTCCCAGTGCCGTATATGAAACCAATGGCAGTCGCAAATTAATCACTTGCGGTTGATTTTTAAACAAATTCACAGTTTGTGTATTTTTTACCACTTGCGGTGCGTTCCTTAACTCAGCACTCAGCTGGTAACGACCGGGCAATTGTGGCGCCAGGCGCAAGCTCCCGTCATCCGCGGTCTGACCCACTTTTTGCTGATTCAACCGAATTGTCACCTTAGGTTTTTCAGTTTGGACAAGCGGGTGAACTGCTTGAGCTTGTACCTGATACTTGGGAAAGATGCCCCAATAGCGCCCGTGTTTAACTACTAAAAAACCAGCGGTGGAGCTTCCATGTTGCTCCAAATCGCGCTGTAGGCGCGTTAACTGTTGGGGATGTTGTTGATAATAACTCAGAAGTGGTCGCACTGACTGTGCGTTTACTTTTACCCCAGCGGTGGATGTTAATTTTTGCATAATCACTTTATTTTGATTATTTTTGATTCCTATCATTAATTGATCAATCTGGCGTTGTCGCGAATATAGTTGGCTACCTGCATACCAACCACCGCCAAGTAACAAACAACCGAATAATAGAAACCACCACTTAAGCCGGGATGATGGAGCCCGATGTTTTCCGCGTGCCATAACAATCCCCCTTAATGTAGTTCATCTTAGCATAACCACTACCTAACAAAAAAGCCAATCAACAGATTGACTTTTTAAAATTTAATTTAGAGTGGCAACGTAGCGTTCCTGACCGGAATAACTGGTATATTTCAACCAAGTCAACCCGCCTGCCTGGACTTTCCCTTGATAGTGAACGTATTCTCCAACCGTATATTGAGCAACGATTGGGGCATTCACATCAGGAGCAGTTCGAACATTTGTCGTTGTTTTAAAGACATAAGTTCCAATGGAAGTATTGCTAAATGATTTTCCCGCCGGGGTAGCTGGTGTTGGTTCCGTGCTAGTAGGTGTCTGCGAGGCAGTCGGTGCCGAGGCATTATCCTGACTCGGTGCCTGACCGTTATTAGTATCAGTAGCATCCGGATTATGCTGCTGATCTTTATCATAGCCTGTATAGGCTGAGGCATAACCACTAGACAATGACATCGCTGGCTGGGTGCTCTCAGATGTCGAATCCGCAGTTGTCGAGTCATCAGTCACATTTCCATCTCCAACCGGTCCTGTGTAATCATCTGGAGCATCAAATGCTTCCTGGTCGATTTGTTGTAATCCATATCGTTGTATACAACTAATTAGGGTTTGCGCGTACTCTGGCGAGGTTGCATATCCATCCTGATGCAATAATTGGGCGACCTGCGTATAGTCTCGAATCCCCAACAAATTACTATATCGACTATTTCCTTTCAAAAAGGCACCGTAGTCTTGAATACTAGTCGACCAATCAGGATAGGCCCGGAAAGAATCGTTAATCGATACGTAGCCACCACCCTGAAATTCCTGCGTGGGTAAGCTAACCGATTGCCCATTATAACTGCCTTTAATACCAAATAAGTTGTGATATTGGGATGCCAATCCAGACTTACCCCAACCACTTTCAATAATTGCCTGGGAAATTGCAATCGAAGGCAAAACGCCACTCTGCTTCCATCCCTTAATTGCTCCCGGTTTGATTTGATTGATAAAATCCTGCTGATCTGGAGTCAACGGCACCGATCCAGTGCGGTTGGCATTGACCTGCGAAGCCGGGAATACATCGGCTTGGGCTGGCTGACTATAACCAAGCACCATTCCACCAAGAACTACTGTTGATAATAGTAGCCAGTTCAATTTATGGGCTTCCATCGAAAAACAACTCCTTTCCGTGACAGCTAGGTCACTAATTAATAATACGTAAATAAATTGTTACTTATTTTTTAGTACATAAGATCTTATCAACATCAGTTTAGTGTATTACAATAAAAAAATCAACCAGTTAAAACAAAAAAATAGCTTTTCTTAATAATTTTTTAAAGATTATATTTGAAGCAATTAACTAGCCCGAGGGCACCAAGCACGGTGCACCTTTTAATGAGTTATGGACCAACACGATCGCTGTTAAATCAAGGTTTATAACCCCTAGTCACCAATCTACTTTGCCTGAAATTATCTTCCAGTTATCGCTATAATAATTTCCGATTTGCCCGAGCAAAAGCAACAATAATCACACACAACAATCCCTTACTTAGGGAATAATGAACTGCAATCTTTGTTTAGAATTCCAAAAATGTAATAATATCATACCCAATCTAAAAGAGCCATTTTAATGACTCGGAGCTATTTTCTCCTGATTTCATTAAAATGACTCTAATGTTTTATCTCATAGTGCGTATCCCGGACTAGTCAAGATGACCATCATCCGCATCTAACTCAACAATTTTCCCAGTTTCACAGTAAATTAGATATTCTGCTAGATTAACGATATGATCGCCAATCCGCTCTAACAAGCGAATAACCATCAAATAACTAGACGCCGCTACTGCTGTTTCCGGGTTGGCCAAGATTCCCTCCGTAATAGCCGTTCTCGTCGTTTGGTAGTAGTGATCAATCTTACGATCCTCTTGAGCAATCTCTGGAGCAATCGTCGCATCTAGTGTTGTATATGCATCTAGAATTTGCTCCAACATCTTGCGAACATGTTTAGTAATCTTTGCAATCACCGTTTCTACATCAGCGATTCGCGGGTTTCCCTTTGCTCGAAGAGTTTCTCTTGCAATCGTTCCCGCATTATCACCAATTCGTTCCAAATCTGAAGCTGCTTTTAGATAGCTGATGATGATGCGAAAATCACTAGCTACCGGTTGCTGCAACGCAATCAGGTTCATGGCCTGTTTCTCAAGTTTGGTTTCGTTTGAGTTGACATCCGAATCACCGTCAATGACTGTTTGTGCCAGTTTTACATCATGATCAATGTATGATTTCGTCGACTGGTAGATTTGTTCACTTACGTCTACCCCCATCTCCGTAAAACTCTGACGCAACTTTTCAAGTCGATTTTCAAAAATAGTAGCCATCATATCCCCCTTACTAATTTAGCCAAATTTACCATTTAAATAGTCACTAGTTGCTTCTTTTTCTGGATTTAAAAATAATTTTTTGGTCTTCCCATACTCAATTAAATCACCATTCAGCATAAATGCGGTCTTGTCAGAAATCCGTGAAGCTTGTTGCATACTGTGCGTCACGATGATAATCGTATAGTCAGTTTTGATATCTTGTAGCGTCTCTTCAATCTTGGCACTGGAAATGGGATCCAGAGCGCTCGTTGGTTCATCTAATAAGATCACCTCGGGTTGAACTGCTAGTAACCGGGCAATACAAATCCGCTGTTGTTGCCCCCCTGAAAAAGCAAGCGCATTCTTATTGAGCTGGTCTTTGACCTCATCCCAGACAGCTGCTTGGCGTAAGCTACTTTCAACCCGCTCTGTAAGGACTTTTTTATCAGTAATCCCCTGTACTCGCATTCCATAAGCAACGTTATCAAACACTGAGAAAGGAAACGGATTGGGCTGTTGAAAAACCATTCCAACCAGTTTTCGTAACTCAACCACGTCTTGTTGGGGACGATAAATATCTTGACCGTCTAACTCAAAACTACCCGTAATCGTCACGTTGCCAGCTAAATCATTCATCCGATTCAAGCAACGTAAATAGGTCGACTTCCCACAACCAGAAGGTCCAATCAATGCCGTGATTTCATGCTGATTAAAATCCAAATTAATCCCATGGAGGGCCTCTTTTTCTCCATAGTATAGATGAACGTCACGGGTCCGTAGGAGCGGTGACGTACTTTGCTTTGTCATTTATTTCTCCTCTTAACCAAAGTGTCCGGAAATATAGTCCTCGGTGGTTGGCATCCGAGGCGTTGTAAATAAGTGGGAAGTCTTATTAAATTCAATGACATGTCCTAAATGAAAGAATGCCGTAAAGTCACTGGAACGAGCAGCCTGCTGCATATTATGCGTTACGATAATAATCGTATAATCTTTTTTTAACTGCTGCATGGTTGCTTCAATCTTTCGACTTGAGATGGGATCTAGAGCACTGGTTGGCTCATCCATCAAAAGAATCTCAGGTTTGACAGCGATTGCTCGAGCAATACACAATCGCTGCTGCTGACCCCCAGATAAATCTAACGCACTTTCCTGTAACTTATCATGAACCTCGTCCCACAGTGCCGCTGCCCGGAGACTCTCCTCAACTCGGTTTGAAAGATCACTAGTCATCCCGAGTTGTTTTAAAGGGAAAGCAATATTTTCATAAATCGACTTGGCAAAAGGATTAGGATGCTGAAAAACCATTCCAATCCGACGCCGCACCTCGTAGACATTCACGGCTGCTTGATTAATATCAATCCCTTGATACTCAATTTTTCCAGTCACCCGAGCAATTCCATCATTTAACCGATTTAGGCTTCGTAAAAATGTCGATTTTCCCGAACCAGAAGCTCCAATGAGTGCTGTAATTCGATTACTAGGAAATTTGAGATTTGCATTAAAAGTTGCCTGATGGTTCCCATAGTAAACGTTCAAATCCTGCGTGGTAATCGCAAATGGACCCGCCGCCTGATAAAGATAGCTTTCATCCAAATTGTAAGATGCCATATTTTACCTTTCTAGGACTTTGTTCCGCCCATTTTTCGATACAAGTAACTACCAAGCCAACGCGACCCCAAAATAATAATCAGAATAACTATGATTAGCACCGCTGAAGCGCCACTAGAAATTTGCGTAGCATCCGGGGTAATCCCATCTGTATTTAATTTCCAAATATGGACAGCCAGCGTTTCTGCTGGGCGCATCGGGTTTAAAAAACTCGTCGGACTGAACGGATTCCAGTTCGTATAACTAATCAACGGTGCGCTTTGGCCTGCAGTATAGATCAGTGCTGCCGCTTCGCCAAAAATGCGTCCCGCACTTAAAATCACTCCTGTGACCAACCCGGGAATGGCTGCTGGTAAAATGATTCGGCTGATAGTTCGCCACTTTGACAGACCCAAAGCCCAGCCGGCTTCTCGTTGGGTTTGCGGAACAGCATGCAAGGCCTCTTCTGTATTACGGGTTAACAACGGTAGGTTTACCAACATTACCGCGATTGCTCCTGAAAAAATGGAGAAATCAAATTGAAATTTAATTACCAAAATTAGATAGCCAAACAAACCAATGACAATCGAAGGAAGTGAACTCAAAACCTCGATTATTGTCCGAATCACACTGGTCAAAAAATTAGGTCTAGCAAACTCAGATAAGTAAATGCCCGCCCCTAGGGCAATAGGACAAGAAATTAACAAGGTCAGTACTAAAATGTAGATAGAGTTAAATAACTGGTTAGCAATACCTCCTCCTGCTCCAAAGTCCTTAGAGGGCGAGGTTAAAAAATGCCACGAAACATGCGGTAAACCAGTTATTAAAATATCGCCAAGTAGCGCAATTAAAATCAATACGACGACACCAACCATCGCTTTAATCCCAAGCAGTGCCCACCGGTTGTTACGTTGCGCCGTAACGTTAGTCGATTTTTTCATTTCTGCATTTCTCCTCGTTTTCCAATCCATTTAATCAAAACATTGAAGATCACGGACATTAACAAGAGGACTAGCGCTAATGACCATAGGGCATTGTTCGGCAAGGTACCCATAATCGTATCACCCATCTGAGAAGTGAGTTGACTAGTCAACGTTGCAGTTGGAGTTACTAAACTGGTGGGCATCAATGCTGCATTCCCGATCACCATCTGAACTGCCAGTGCTTCGCCGAAAGCGCGTGCCATTCCAAAGACCACCGCCGTTAAGATGCCTGGCAAAGCAGCCCGTAAAATAACTTTATAAATCGTTTGCCAACGGGTCGCCCCCAGCGCAAGCGATGCACTCCGATAATAATCTGGCACTTGTTTTAGGCTATCGATTGTTAACGAAGTAATCGTCGGTAGAATCATCACAAACAAAACTAAGGATCCAGCCAACACCCCAAAACCGGTTCCACCAAACAGGGTTCGAATTGCCGGAACCACTACGATGAGCCCAATAAAGCCGTAAACTACGGAAGGGATCCCAACTAATAGTTCAATGACTGGTTGCAACAACCGTGCTCCCCGTTTTGGCGCTAATTCTGTCATGTAAAGGGCCACCGCCACCGCAAATGGCGTCGCCAGAATTGCTGACAGCAACGTCACTGCAAATGATGCCGTAATCATGGCAGCTGCTCCAACTTGTGGTTGCCCGTTTTTGCCTAGTTGACCAGGATTCCAAGCACTACTGAAGAAAAACTCGCGCAACGAAACATGATTAGTAAAAAACGTGGCCAACCCCCGAACGGCAATAAAACCAATTAGGGAAACCGTTAAGATCAAGATAAAAACAATACAAATCAAGCTAATGATTTTGCCACGCCGATCTTGTTTGGTAGCCGCACTTGGTTGCATTAGTTTTCGTTGAACATCATTCATTACTTGACTCCTTTCTTCGGTTGTTTCTGATGAATCTGACCATCCGCCGTAGCGTAGACCTTCATATCGTGAACACTAACATAGCCCGCCTTTCGAACTAAATTTTGTTGCGTTGCTGGTGATAAAATATAATCGATAAATTTTTGCGTTTTCTCAGTTGGCTTTTTGCTGGTATACATATGTTCATATGACCATAGCTGCCATTTGTTAGTTGTGATGTTATGATAATTGGCCACCACATGATTAATCTTAACTGGTTGGACATCCGTACTTAGGTATGGAAGGGACAGATAGCTAATTGTTCCTGGAGTATTGGCCACGATCTTCTTGACCGTCCCATTTGAATCTTGTTCTTGACTCTTAACGGCCTCTTGCCCATGAAGTATTTTGCTTTCGAATGTCTTTCGCGTTCCACTTCCTTGGGAACGATTAATCACAATGATAGGAACATTATGACCACCCACTTCTTTCCAATTTTTCACCTTACCAGTAAAGATCCGCTGAAGTTGCTCTTCGGAAAGGTTTTTCACACCATTTTTTTCATTCACGACGGGAACCACTCCCACTACGGCAACCTGGTGATCTTTTAGTTTGGAAGCCGTCACACCAGGCTTTTCTTGAGCAAAAATATCGGAATTCCCAATATTTACGGCTCCACTTTCCACCTGTCCGAGCCCGGTTCCTGACCCGCCACCTTGAACCGTAATGTTAGTTTCTGGGTGAACATGCTGATAATCAGTTCCAGCTTTTTGAACCAGCGGCTGTAGGGCTGTTGAGCCCACCGCCGTCACCGAGTTAGCTTTATCCTTGGTGCCACAACCGCTAAGTAAACTAAGACCAGTTATTATCGCTACTGCTGCCAGCCACGGTCTCGATTTCATAAATGACCTCCTAGTCATCTGACCCATTGTTTTTATTTGGTTACAAAACCAAGTATAATAATGGTGTGTAAATGTCAGGTTGTTTTCTTGTAAAGATTTCGTAAAGCAGACCATCCTTGAGGTGAATCCATGCAACATTTTACCCTAGTAACAAAGCAACTCTCGCTCGCAATCGATTTTAGTCAGTATTTTAGCGATCACGGATGCTTCGTCGATACCGTCGAGCATCCCAGTGATTGTGCAACTAAAATCCAACAAAAAAACAGTAGCGCCCTTTTTTGGGACTTATCTAGTTTCCCTTGGGACGCCAGCCAGCCAGAACTGACTAAGTTACGCGAACAATTCAAACTTCCCATTACCCTCATTGGTGCTTCTAAGCCGTTCATTGCTGCCTTTGCTGCTGGCATCGATGATGTCTTAACTTTACCGCTGGACTTTGAAACAACCTTTGCTCGGTTGCAACAGCGAATGCGCTTATATCAACCAACCACTTCCCCAAGCTCCCAGCAACCTATTCCTACCCACAAAATCATCCTTGATGACGTGACGATTGATCGTCAAAAATATAAAGCCTTCAAACATGGCCAAGACCTTGGATTGACTCCCAAAGAACTAAAACTATTAATTTACCTAGTCGAACAACGCCCCCGGGTTCTTAGTCGCCAACAACTTCTTGCCGGTGTTTGGGGGGACATCTACGATATTTCTCAAACATCACGGATGGTCGATATGCACATCAGCCATTTACGCGATAAAATTGAGCCCAACCCCAAACAACCCACCCGCATTAAAACTGTCCGTGGATTCGGCTATCATTTTGTCGGCAATTGCCAAGAAATATAATAATTATCGTTTCTTTTTAACTTTTACGTTGTTTTTAATTTAACACTATGTTAAGATTTTACTAATTAATTTCATTGTCGTGTAGTTCAGTTGGTAGAAACACCTGACTGTTAATCAGGATGTCGCTGGTTCGAGCCCAGCCACGACAGTTAGCATCCGCGAAGCTACCTTTCCATTTTTCAACTTGGTCAAACGTTTGACCAACCATAAAAACCCCGCAACCTATTTAAATGGTTGTGGGGTTTTATGTTTTAAAAAAACAGTGGCTACCAATGCTTTAAATTCATAACTGTAACTTTAATTAGTGACGCTGAAACCATTGACAAATTAAGTAAACTACCGCTATCACGATCAAAATACCAATAATGTATATCAATCCATTAATTAGCAAAGCAAGTAATCCTAGCACGATAAATAACCAAATTATCCAACTACAACAATCCAATCGGAAAAAAGCATAAAAAATTAAAAAAACCAATAAAAACAAAATCAAAAACAAAACTAATCATACTCCTTAATGAAATAAATTAAGCAACCGCTTAAAAACTGCAGCTGCTCTCGCTACGAGGTCAGCCTGGGTTTGCGCGTTTGGATTGCGACTATGCCGAGCCCAACAATAGATTAAACTGACCGTTATAATGATAATTATTAAGATTAGTAATTGCTGACCGCGGCGACTATGGATTCCATAATAAATGAGACCTCGTAATTTAGTTAGCAAAGAAAATAATGTGTAATAACTCAAATTAGTTTGTACGCCTCCCGAACCTAAAAACTAGCATAGCTCTTATTATAAGCCTAAATTAGTTGTCAACAGCAGCTCAGACTACCAAAAAAAGCGAGTGAACTTTAATAAGTTCACTCGCTTTTTAATTAATAGATCATCAGAATCTAATTAATGACGACGTTTAGCAACTAATCCTAACGTTGCAAAGAGCGTCATGATAGCACCAATAATCGTTAGCAAAAGGCTGTCACTTTGACCAGTTTGGGGCAAAGTAGCTTGATTTTTAGCCATTCGACTCATTGCTACTTGCTTATCAGCTGATTGGTTCTTGTTGGTGTTGGTGTTAGCTGATTTACCATCAGTGTTGCTGTTGTTGTTGTTATTACCAAGGTTATCGGTCTTGTTACCACCGTTATTATTAGCATCATTGCCATTGTTATCAACGTTGTTGTTATTGTTATCAGCATTGCCGTTGTTATCAACGTTGTTGTTACTGTTATCGGTGTTGTCGTTGTTATTGTTATTGTTATCAGTGTTGCCATTGTTATTATTCATGGCATCGAGTTTTGCCTTGGCATCATCAAAGGCGCGCTGAGCATCTGCCATTTTCGCATTAGCATCATCCAAAGCCTGTTGGGCACTGGTTAATTTATCAGTGGCCGTCTTTAAAGCCTGTTGTGCTTCCGCTACCTTGGAATTAGCATCATTCAAAGTTTGCTCTAAACCAGCGACCTGATCTTTCAAACCTTGCAAATAATTCGTGTAATCGTTGTTAATCTCAGTTAAATTACTGATTTTAGCATTAATGTTGTCCAAGTTGTCATTAAGTTCCGTCAAGTAAGCTTGATCATCATTTAACTTCTGAACTGCTTCACTATAACGTCGTTGAGCATCAGTATAGTTAAACTGAGCTCGATCATAGTTAGCTTTACTTTGTGCTAACTTTTCAGCACTAATTTCAGCAAACTGCTTAACCCAGTCAGAACCAGGGTTTCTCTGCAACATACTTTGTGCTTGATCATTTTGTTGCTGATCCCGGTTGAACTGCTCTTGAAGTGGAGTAACTTCACTCTGCTTTTGATTAACTTCTTGTTGCAAGTTACCAACATCATAGATGTCATTATTGATATTATTTTGCGTTTGTTTTTGTAGATATTCCGTGCTGTCCTTTTGCTTGTTTAAAGAATTAAGGCTAGCTTGGTTATCGTTAATATTTTGTTGGATTTGTTGCTGTTTCGCCTGATTGTCGTTGACAGCATTTTGGGCTTCTTGCTGTGTCTTTTGGGCTTGATCAACGTTTGCTTGGGCTTCTTGTTGACCCTTTTGAGCTTGATCAACATTATTTTGAGCAGCTTGTTGGTTAGCTTGAGCTTCTTGTTGTGCTTTTGCAGCAGCATCATATTCTTGTTGCGTAGCAGCCTGTTTATTATCTGCTGGCTGTGCTTCTGGTGCTTTAACTGCAGTAGCTTGGGAAGCAGTCGCTTCATTTTGATTATTTGAGTTTGTTGCGGAAATTTGATTAGCGGTCTGCGATTGAATCGTCGTATCAGCGGCGTTCTTAGCAGCTGGTGCCTGACTAGTCGTTGCTGGAACAGTAGCAGTCGTCACTGGTTTCGTTGTATCAGCATGAACAGCTCCTGTGCCAAGTGCCAGTGCGCTACTAAAAAACAACACTCCCGAAGCCAGTTTCAATCCTGTTTTAGTACTCTTTGCCATATGTTTGTAGTTATTGTTAGCCATCATTTTTCTCCTATAAGTTGCAATTATATTGGCAGCTTGTTGTTATTCTACTTGTCTCCTTTCGTTCATTTTGACAATCAGCCACCCCGCCAAAAGCAGTCACCTAGTTATTGAAAACTAGTGAGAATTGTCAATTTCAAAAAGTATTTCCAGCATTCCGTTAATTAGTTTCTTCCGAAACGATCAACCAGTTAATTGTACCACATTAAATGACTTCAATTAAACATTATATAAATTAATTTGTACAAACAATAATTGCATATATAACAAATAACAACGTTTATAAAATAAAAGAGTCTCCATCAAAATTGATGAAGACTCCTTTATTTATTACTAGAATTTTTACTGCTTGATCATAGACTATTAACGGTAAACGCCCGATCTTCTAGCATCTGAATCATCGCCGTAAGTGTATCTAACGAGCTAAAAACCGGAATTCCGTGCGCAATGGCTACATTTCTAATTTGAGCTGCATCATGTTCACTCTTGCAATCCTGTGACACAGTATTAACCACTAACTGGATTTGTTTACGTAACATCATTGCTAGTAGCGCTTGATTTTCTCTAACTTTTTCAACTGACTGAACCACAATTCCTCGTTTAGTGAGAAAATGTGCCGTTGCTGGAGTCGCTAACAGTTCATAACCTAGATTTGACAAGCGTTGCGCCAGTGAGACCATTTCTGCTTTATCATCATCTTGAACCGTAATCAAAACCTTTCCGTGGTCTGCTACGTGAATTTTTGCAGCTGCAAAAGCCTTATACAGTGCCTTAGCAAAAGTTTGATCACTGCCCATTACTTCCCCAGTCGATTTCATCTCCGGTCCTAACCGACTATCGACTTGGTTCAACTTAGAGAATGAGAACACGGGCGCTTTAACATGAATTAATTTACTCTCAGCAACTACCCCAGTTTGATAACCTTGTGAGACTAAGCTCTCCCCGAGCAGAGCTTTTGTCGCCAATTGTGCCATTGGAACCCCGGTTACCTTGCTTAAAAATGGCACCGTCCGACTTGCCCGTGGATTAACCTCAATTACGTAGGCCTGCTCATCATGCACGACGAATTGCAGATTCATTAGACCGACACAATGTAATGCTTGGGCTAATTTTTTTGTCATAGTGATGATTTGCGCTTTAACTGCCGTTGATAATGTCTGCGCTGGATATACTGCCATCGAATCACCCGAATGTACCCCGGATCGTTCGATGTGCTCCATAATCCCAGGAATTACCACCGTCTTACCATCACAAATAGCGTCAACCTCACACTCTTTGCCAGTTAAATATTGATCAATCAGAACCGGATGGTCATGAGAAACTCGGACAGCTTGTTGCATATAGTCTTTTAAAGCAGCTGGCTTGTGGACGATTTCCATTGCGCGCCCACCTAGGACATAACTTGGACGAACCAAGACGGGATAGCCGATCTGTTCGGCAATTTGTAACGCCGCCGTGGGAGCTGTCGCCGTGCCACCAACCGGTTGTCGAATCTGTAGCTGATTAATAATTTGATCAAATTCATCACGATCTTCTGCACGGTTAATATCTGCTACCGTCGTTCCTAAAATTTTAATCTCCTGAGCGGCTAAGGGAGCGGCAAGGTTAATGGCTGTTTGCCCCCCGAATTGTACCACCACCCCTTGTGGCCGCTCCAAGTCAATCACATTTAAAACTTCTTCAACCGTTAGCGGTTCAAAATACAATTTATCCGAGATTGCTGCATCTGTAGAAACCGTTTCTGGATTATTATTAATCACGATTGCCCGATAGCCCGCTTGCTGGATCGCTTGAATAGCGTGAACTGTGGCGTAATCAAATTCAACTCCCTGCCCAATGCGAATGGGACCAGAGCCAAGGACGACAACTGCTGGATGTGTAAATGCTTGACTTTCATTTTCCTGCTCGTACGTACTATAAAAATACGGTGTATTTGAAACAAATTCACCAGCACAGGTGTCAACCATTTTATAAACCGGCATCACTCCCACTTGTTTTCGCAGAGTTCGAATCGCCTGCGGGGTCGTTTCCCAAAGCTTTGCGATGGTCGCATCGGCAAAACCTGCTCGCTTAGCCGTCCGTAGCCAGGCTGGGTCAGCTCGGTTGGCTATCAAGTCCCTAGTAATTTCTAAAATATGCAAGATTTTATCCAAAAAGAAGCTATGAATCTTGGTTAGCGCGGCTAGTCTTTCTAACGAAAAGCCCCGACGAAAGGCTTCATACAAATAGAACAATCGATCATCTTTTGCCGTCTTGACCCCGGTGATGATGGCTGCTGTTGAATAGTTCGCAAGTTGTGGATCAGCTAAGTCAATCAAATCAATATCAAGTGAACGAATTGCCTTTAAGAGTGCCCCCTCAACGGTTCGATCAATGGCCATGACTTCGCCCGTGGACTTCATCTGGGTTCCCAATTGCCGATCAGCCTGGCTAAACTTATCAAACGGCCACCGCGGAATTTTGCAGACCACATAATCAAGCGCTGGTTCAAATTCTGCATACGTGGTTCCTGTAACTGGATTCATAATTTCATCGAGATGGAGTCCGACGGAAATCTTAGCCGCAATTCGCGCAATCGGGTACCCCGTCGCTTTGGAAGCAAGCGCACTCGAGCGGCTAACCCTAGGATTAACTTCAATCACATAATACTGCATGCTATCTGGGTCAAGCGCCAGTTGCACATTACAGCCCCCTTCGATTTTTAAGGCACGAATAATATCAAGCGCTGCGTCTCGCAACATTTGTACTTCGTCATCAGACAGGGTCTGGATCGGAGCAAAGACAATCGAATCGCCCGTATGAATTCCTACCGGATCAAAGTTTTCCATATTACAGACGACCATCGCATTGTCAGCATGGTCCCGCATGACCTCAAATTCAATTTCCTTATAGCCAGCGATACTTTGCTCCACCAACACCTGTGTCACTGGCGACTGATCTAACCCGGACTCTGCAATCGCTACCAGCTCTGCTTGGTTATGGGCGATGCCTCCACCACTCCCTCCCATCGTAAAGGCTGGTCGAACAATCACTGGATACCCTTGTGCTTTGGCAAACGTCACGGCCTGGTCAGTAGTCGTCGCAATCTGTGATTGGGGAACTGGCTGATCAAGTTGCTGCATCAATGTCCGAAATGCTTCTCGATCCTCGGCCTGATTAATCGCAGCTAACTTGGTTCCTAACAGCTCAATGCCTAATTCTGTCAATGTGCCAGCATCTGCTAACTCTTTGGCTAAGTTAAGCCCCTGCTGCCCGCCTAACGTTGGCAAAATGGCATCGGGGTGCTCCTTACGAAGCACTTTTTCCACGAATTTACGCGTTAGCGGTTCCAGATAGACTCGGTCGGCAACTTCTCGATCAGTCATAATTGTAGCTGGATTCGAATTAATCAAAACAACCTGATAACCAAGTTCTTTCAGTGCTAGGCAGGCTTGGGTGCCGGAATAATCAAATTCAGCAGCCTGCCCGATGATAATTGGTCCCGAACCAATCACCATGATTTTGTTAATATCTGTTCTTTTAGGCATTACCATTCACCTTTCTTAGTTATGCACTGGATGGCGATCAATGAGATCCATAAATTTATCAAAAAGATAGTCGGTATCATGCGGACCTGGCGCAGCATCCGGATGAAACTGGGCAGAAAAAGCTGGGAGCGTCTGGTGACATAGCCCTTCCACACAATGATCATTAATTTCTTCTAATAGAATCGTCAGCTTAGTTGCTGCTACCGAAGCACGGTCAACCATATAGCCATGGTTTTGGGAAGTGAAATCAATCCTCCCGGTCTCTAAATTACGAACGGGGTGATTAAAACCTCGATGCCCGAACTTCATCTTAACGGTTGTAGCCCCGTTTGCTAATGCAAATAGTTGGTGACCCATGCAAATTCCAAATAATGGATACTGTTCTTCTAGTTGCCGAATCAACGCAAGCGTCTGGTGAGGAACGTCCTGCGGATCACCAGGTCCATTTGTAAGCAAAATCCCATCTGGGTGAACTGCGTGAATCTCTTCCAGCGAAGCCGTTGGTGGTAAAACCATCACATCACAATTCCGTTTCGTGAGTTCCCGCAGAATTGAATACTTTAAACCAAAATCAAGAACAGCAATGCGACGCCCAGTGGCAGGAACTGGATAAGCATTGTGAGTTGCACTTGTGGCAATCAAGGATGACCCGTCCAATGGTTGTTGTAACTCCGCTACCGTTGTCTCGGTAATCTTATTTACAAGGGCTGCCCGCATCGTCCCAGCCTGTCGGATGTGGCGGGTAACTGCCCGGGTATCAATCTCACTAATCCCGGGAACATCCTGTTGTTGCAAAAAATCATCCAACGAAGTAAGCATGCGCCAGTTAGCGGTTCGTCGGGCCAGCTCACGAACGACAACGCCCTTACAAGTTGCATGTTGCGATTCTAAATTATCTCGATTAACCCCGTAATTCCCAATCAATGGATTCGTAAACATCAAAATTTCATTATTATACGATTGATCCGTAATGGATTGCTGATAGCCAGACATCCCCGTGCTAAAGACCAGTTCACCAATAGTTTCGCGGCTACTACCAAAAGCCTGCCCGGCATAACTAGTCCCATCTGCTAATACTAAGTAACGCTCCGTCACAGAAATCCCTCCTTAGGTGCTCAAAAACCGTATAAAAAAACTACCCCCGTTTTTCGGGAGTAGTTCAATTGAATTCAGGTTAAAATGAACATCAATCAATCTCTCACCGGAAATTGTTAATTGACTTGCAATAAATTAAGTTAGTAGCCAGCTCCTGATTAGTTTCACAGAACTAACTTGCAGGAGTACAGCCTGTCGGTTCCCCGACATTGATTTTGTTTAGCATACCATCACGAGAAAAAATGTCAATAACTTTTAGCGGATTGCTACTAGTAGCTAGCAAATCAGGGTAGCTTGTAAAAAAAGTTTATTTGCCACGCGAACCTTCACGAGCATCTTTCTTCCACCATTTTTTATAACCACAATATGAGAGCAGGGTAAGCCAACTTACAACGCTAATCCCGATCGAAATTTTTTGAGCGGAGGTCTTTTGATATTCATATACAATCTGATTATTTCCTTTTTTAAGGTTAACTACTGGTTCCCCGTCCTTACCAATCGAAAAATCAGACTGGTTTTGATTTACGTAAACATGAATCCCCGTGTAATAAACATTTGGTATGCTCACATCTGTGTAGTTAGCTTTTGAATCAACGTGATACACGATTCGATTATAATCATAGGAGGTCTTCTTTAGTTCTAATTTTTTATCCCGATTAAGCTTATTAAAGGAGTGACTTGATAGCTCATTGCTAATTTTTACGGATCCTTTGGGCAAATAGTCTGTTGACATCGAACCTGTTTCAATGGTATCAAATTCGGAGCGACTGACCTTTAGTGCATCTGCTTGTTCAGGATCGTTAACTATAAAATTACTTTGCGCCAGAGTCGTAATTGATAAGAAAGCAATCGTCGTAGCAACTAAAAGCTTCGTATTGACAGAAGAACGCACCAGTAGAAAACACTTCCCGGCCAGAAGGGCGATTAGTAAAGTTGGAATTAATAATAGTCTAAAGGGAAATTGGAAAATTTGTGCAAACGAGGTATATTCAAAAAGTTGCCAAGCAAATAAATTAGACGATACAAAAACAAAGATAATTGTATCGAATAAAATAAATTTCCAAAATTTGTTCAATTTTTTCCAAAAACAAATCGAGGTAATTAGGATTATCAGGCTGATTATTCCCAAACCAGCTGCACTATACGGCAACTCCTTTATTGGAGTTACACTAAGAAACATTCGATCTAGCGGAACCGACCATGGGTAAAGAGATCGTGAGGTTTGGATTGCCATATCCTTAATATTTAATTTAGCAATTATAAATGGAATGATAAAAAAGGCAGTCAAACCCAAAGTGAGCATTCCAGCTAAAAAAAATCGCCAGATCTTTTGTCGAGTATCACTTCTAATAATCAATAACAGTGGCAGAAAACTGATCACAAAAAATAAAGTAACTAACATTCCTGGAATATTTGATAGCAAGATTCCAGCAAGCCCAACAGATAGAACATACCATTTTTTGTAGTTATCTGTAAAAATTAAATATAAACCGTAAAGAACTATTGGTAAAAATATCATACAAAGCGTTTCGCCAATATCACGTCTATAAAACATGTCATAAAATTTATACTGGCTTAAACCATAAACTACAGCGGCAATAAACGCAGCAATTTGATTTTTTAGCATTTTGTTCGAAACATAGTACATCGAAGCAAAAATCAAAAACTGCACCAGAAACATAAACGCTAGATATGCTATGTATATTTTAGAAAAAAGCGCTGCTAAAATTGCCATTGGGAAAACCATAATGGCCGGATAGAATAAGTTTACTGGATATCCATATGATCCAAAAGTATGGGTGGCAATCTCTGGTATTCCAAGATGCCCTTGTTTTAAGTTTCTGGTAATTTCTTCAATTCGAGTTAGGTGAAAACTAAAGTCCCAGTTCTGAGCAATTACTTGTCCCTTTGAGTAAAAAGGAACAACAACTAAGATGCTTAAAAACACAAACATGGAAACAATTAGAATCGATGATTTATACTTCTGCATGAATTCTCCCTAACACCTAACGATTAATAATGGCTTAGTAAAATAAATTATGGTAATAAAAATTATATCTCTGCTACAATGTTAATAAGTATACCATAATATTTTCTTTAGATTTAGCTAGCTCGGTTAATAAATCCTTGGAAACCATAATCATTTACCACTATTTTAACTCTAAAGTACCGATTGCTAGCTTCAACTGCTGACAGATCAACACCTTGGTAATCTAGCAGATCCTTGGATATAGAGCCAAACTTCAACGTTAGATCGTTACAGAGATTTGCTGTGATCATTGCCGGAATACGACAATTGGATGAACAGTCGCTAGTACCTTTGACAACAACTAGATTAAATAGCTGCTTGTGTGCACTATTTAAATAACAAGATGTAGGATGAAAAATGAATAAATTTTTGGACAAGGCTTCACTTACAACTGGCTGGATCAAAACTGCTTTAGTTAGTGTGTTTTCAATTTGGATGATTGCTGTTTTATTTGGAACCTTAAACGACGAGAATCTTAATCCGTGGGGATTAACTGCAGCTCTAATAAAACTAGGTTTGCTGCTCGCAATTGTAGTCTTAATTGTATTTAAAACCAGGTTGTGGGAATTAATTAAATCCAAGCAGAAGATCCTCATTATTGCCCTAGTCACCGCTGCGGTCGCTTGGCAATTAATAGTGGTACTGAATGCGTCCACCTCAATTGGTTGGGACGTATGGTCAGTCCATACCTCCCTATCAGATAGCAAATTAGCAACACTTTATCTATCTGAAAACCCTAATAATACGTTTTTATTCTTTTTCCAATATTTGATCTTAAAGACATTTAACCTAAGTCATACTTGGCTCAATGTTAATTTTATTAATCTGATTTGCTTAGATCTGTCATTAATAATTAATGTTTTTTCAGTGTGGTTGTTAAAAAGAAACGCAGTTAAACCTTTAATTATTATCCAGGCCACCTTGATGTTTTCCTTTATTCAAATCATTGTCCCCTATTCTGATGTTATGGTAATGCCATTTGTATCATTAATAATTTGGGGAACTGCAATGATGAAACAAGCTCAGACTAACCCTACAAAATTAATTGGATTGTTGACATTTTCGCTAAGTTCCCTAGCAGCTTATTTAATGAAGCCCTCTGCGATCATTTTAACAATTGCCATCTTAATTGGAATCAGTTTACATTTTTTGCAGGTTAAATTTACCAAGAAAAATGTATTAGCCTATGGATTATCATTACTGGTATTTCTCTTGATTTTCGTTTGTGGGATAAAGTCATTTAATAACTTTACCTACCATAATGATGTTGTGAAAATCAAACATGATCAGGGGCAACCGGCAAACCACTTTATCGCAATGGGGATCACTGGAAATGGAGCTTGGAGTCCTGAACAAGTAAATACAACTAACCGTATGAAAACCACTAAGGAAAGATCTGATTACTCTAACCACATCATTAAAAAACAGCTTAAAAAGCAGGGAATCTTCGGTATGATTCAGTTTTTCATTGCTAAAAATTATAGCAATACGAGCGATGGAACCTTTGGGTGGTATCGAGGAGATGGACCTTATACAGATGTAAATAAACCTACTAAAAATCTGATACAAGATATCTATTACCAAAACGGTAAATACTATAAGGATTACAGCTTTGTTGCTCAAATTTTTTGGATATTACTAATATCATTAATAATTTTTGGTATTGGCTATCTTTCTGAATTTTCGCAAATGTTACGACTAAGTATTCTTGGTGGACTAACCTTTTTATTGATATTTGAAGGAGGCCGTAGCCGATACTTAATTCAATTCTTGCCAATATTTTTAACGTTAGCGGTGCTTTCATTTGATTCAGCGAAAATAATGATTAAAAACATTGCTAGTACGATCAAACTAACCCTTCAAAAAGATCATTAGCAGGCTTATTTTAACAACCATAAGTAGTTGTTTGAATCCGATCATATATAAATTTAATATAAAAAAATGATGTACGTTTAAAACAATCGTAAACGTGTAAACACTTTTTTTAATTTTCTTCCTCTTCTGAAAAATTGGGGTCATTTCTAGCGTCAATCGTTGTGACCTCACTGTCAGGCGTAAGCGCCGCGGAGCTAGTTAATTGGCTTGGTTCATTATTATTAGATGGTTGTTGTGGTTGTGGGTTAGATTTTATTTTTTCAGTTTTAAATTTATAAACAACCCTAGTTTGAGATTTTCCATATTGGTAAAAAAACAGCTACTGCCTACAAAGCAAACAAACACTATTAACCACTTCATTATTTTTTAACACAAAAATTCCTTTATTTATTAAAAATTATATGGCTGTACGTACTGCTGTTGAAGTTTATGAGTTCTTAGTCTCATTAGAATGACGTACTTCTAAAACCA
>NZ_ALXG01000013.1:0-89275 GCF_000512295.1 Fructilactobacillus florum 8D | reverse complement strand
CAGATGCTCTCCCAGCTGAGCTAATCTTCCGAATGCGAACAAAACAAAAGCCGTTTTGACAACTATTTAATAATATCATCATACTAATTGGACGTCAACTAAAATCTTGATTTTTATTGGCAGATAACATCAAAAAATTGATTATCAGGACTCCTTAAACGATTACTTCATTATATAATCGCTTTAATATCGATGGCAGATCTTTTCGATTAGCAGCTCCCCTCCCACTGGGCTTAAGAATTAATTATACAAATTGCTGGGAATCTGAAAGCTGCTTCGAATAAATGTTACAATTAGGTCGTAGTAAATTTAACTAAGTCGTGAAAGGATGATTATTTTGGCTGAAACACATCAAAAAGTTGTACTAGTTGGGGACGGCGCTGTGGGTTCTTCATACGCCTTTGCCATGACTCAGCAAGGGATCGGTGAAGAATTTGTCATCATCGACATCAATAAAGAACGTACCGAGGGTGATGCACTCGATTTAGAGGATGCCACTCCATACACCTTCCCTAAAAACATCTACGCTGGCGATTATCCTGACTGCAAGGATGCCGACCTGGTGGTCATTACTGCTGGTACTCCGCAAAAACCCGGTGAAACACGATTAGATTTGGTGAACCGGAACCTTAAGATTCTTGCTTCAATTGTAAAACCAGTTGTCGCATCCGGATTTAATGGGATTTTCCTTGTTGCTGCTAATCCCGTTGACATTTTAACCTACGCCACTCAAAAGTTATCTGGTTTCCCCAAAGAAAAAGTGATTGGTTCTGGGACCTCGCTTGACACTGGTCGCTTCCGCGTCGGAGTTGCCAAAAAATTAGGCCTTAATCCAGCTAGTGTGGATGCCTATATTTTAGGTGAACATGGAGATTCTGAGTTTGCCAATATCGACGAAGCTACGGTCGGTAACGTTCCATTAGTTGATTTTGCCGCCAAACGGGGCTTAACCAAGGAAGATCTTCTACAGATTGAAGATGAAACCAGAAATAAAGCTTACCAAATCATCAATATGAAAGGGGCAACCTTCTACGGGGTTGGAACTTCTCTCATGCGAATCTCGCGTGCAATTTTACGCGATGAAAATACCGTTTTGCCCGTTGGTGCTCCTTTAACAGGTCAATATGGGTTAAATGATATCTACATTGGGACCCCTGCCGTCATCAACGCCAGCGGAATTGCCGATGTCTTAGAAATCCCATTAAGTGCTGAAGAACAAGCTAAAATGGATGCTTCTGCTAAGACCTTGCTAGCAACTGCTCACAAGGGAATGGAAGAAACAGGCTTAGAATAAGCCACTTTTGCCCAAGCTGCTCTGCTTAATTTTATAAATAAAAAAGCACCTTCGCTAATTAGGCCGACTTAGTCGACTAGTTGTTGAAGGTGCTTTTATTTAGATATTTAATTTTATTAATTTTCAAGCCTGTCGTTTTTGCCTAGTCTTTAACCGTTAACATAGGCTTTCAAGCGGGCGACTGCTTCTTCAAGCTTAGCTTGACTGGTAGCATAGCTGATGCGGACATAGCCTTCGCCACCGGCGCCAAAACTACTCCCCGGAATCAAGCCAACTCGCGCTTTTCGCGCTACCTCCAGACAAAACTCATAACTATTTTGATTGAACTGTTGCGGAATTTTTGCAAATAAATAAAAGGCCCCCTGCGGCAGTTGATTAGCAAAGCCGAGGTCATTTAAAGCCATGTGCAAATAGTCTCTCCGACGCTCGTACTCAACCCGCATCTGGGCTGCATCGTCTTCACCATCGCGAAAAGCGGCTGCAGCTGCAATTTGAGCAGCGGTCATAACCGAAGTCGAAATCAATTCATGCACTTTAGCAATTTCCGTCATAATATCTGCAGGACCAGCAACAACCCCAATCCGCCACCCGGTCATAGCGTGCGATTTTGACAATCCATTAAATAACAAGGTTTGCGCTGGGATAAACTCAGCAATCGAGGTATGCGTTTGGTCATAAGTCAATTCACTATAAATCTCGTCACTGATTACCAATAGATCGGTTTTTGCTAAAACTGCCGCCAACTCCTGCACCTGTTTGCGACAATAACTAACTCCCGTCGGATTCGCAGGGAAATTCAAAATAATTGCCTTAGCCTTTGGATGCGCCGCCAACTCTGTTTGCAAACGGGCCGGCGTTAGTTGGAACTGATCGTTGGCCGTGTTGATTTCCACCAAGCGAGCTTCGTTTAACTCTAATAATGAGTCATAGACCGGAAAAGCTGGCGTCGGCATCAAGATTTCATCTTGTGGATTTACAAACGTCTCTAGCGCCACGTACATCGCTTCGGTTACTCCATTAGTGATCACCACTTGGGTCGTTGGATCATAATCAAGTTGATATTTATTACGCAAAAACTGAGCCGCCGCCGTACGGGTCTCCAAAAGACCGCGCGTCGCTGTGTAGTGACTCTGATCAGCATTAATCGCCGCAATTGCCGCATCCTTGACGTGGCGTGGCGTGGGGAAATCAGGCTCGCCTAAGGTAAGATTGATCAACCCAGGAATGTCCGCAATTTTCTCGCTAAATTGATAGATATCAGAAAGCCGCGCCGCTTTAACGGAGGGCTTAATTTTTTTCATTAAATCTGGTGTCATACTCTCGCTCCAATTACTTTCAGAATCCAAACAAACATAGCTTATTTTACACTAATTCCTCACAAAAACCGGGAATAAGGGTACAATTAACTAAATTATAAAGGAGTTTTGGCATGAAAATTAATCAATTTGCTACTATCACAACTGATTATCACACCCAACTAATCGAATTAGAACGTGTCGGCTTCAAAACCAACACGATCGGTGCCAAGCAGCGGCTAGCTGCCTACTTAGAAAAAGTCTATTGGCAACAACAGCAAACTGGATCCCTCCAAGAGCAAGAAGCGCAGTTGTTAGCTACTCCAACCCAGACAATGGCGTCCTTTTTGGCGAGCAAAGCGCCCCTTACACCAACCATCTTTGCTTTACTTAGCCTGCAATTACTGGGATTTTTACCGTGGGATGATTTTGATCCCAACCACCCCCAAACTAGTCGTAAAAATCTTGGTTTAGCCCCAATTGAAATGGTAACAACCGAAACAGACGTCGCAAGGGCTTGGTACCAGTTGCTAACTACCCATACCCGTTTTGGCCTCACCTATTTAGATCACCTAGCCAGCCAAGGATATTTCACGCAACCACATTTTCGACAGAATCAGCAGCTCTTTTTCAATGGTAAGGCCCAGGCAACCTTTCAAACAAATGCCTTTCATCATGAACTAGTGTACGTACCGACTGATGTTGATACTGATGGCGATGGTTTGCTGGATTTAATTCGGGTTGAAATCACCCGTCCAACCAGTTCGGTACCAGTTCCTGCCGTCTATACCGCCTCACCCTATGATCAAGGAACTAACGATCGCTATGGCGAACAGCTCACACATCAAGTTGACGTGCCCCTGACTAGAAAACAACCGGCTCAACATCACCACCAACCTTTCCAACCGCTGCCACGAAAAGCGAAGTCCCCCGTAACCGAGCCTGCCACCAGTCAAACACTTCAATGCCCACCACCACATCCGGGATATACGCTCAACGACTACCTGCTTCCGCGGGGATTTGCCAGCATTTATGCCGCCGGAATTGGTACCATCGATTCTGACGGTCTCCAAACCTGTGGTGATCCTGCCCAAACAAACGCTACGATTGCCGTCATTGAATGGCTACACGGTGACCGACCAGCCTTTGTTAGCAAAAATCGTAAGCAAGCGGTGGCGGCAGACTGGTGCAATGGCAACGTTGCCATGACCGGTCGCTCCTATCTGGGGACGTTAGCAATTGCGGCGGCAACGACTGGGGTTCCTGGTCTCAAAACGATTATTCCAGAGGCGGCGATTTCTTCTTGGTACGACTATTATCGTGAAAATGGGCTGGTGGTTGCGCCTGGTGGGTTTCAAGGTGAGGATTGTGATGTGCTCGCTGCTGAAACTTTTTCCAGACGTCAACGACCGGGGGATTATCTAAAAGTACAAACGGCGTTCGAGCAAGAACTCGCTGACTTGCAGCAAGGACAAGACCGAACTAGCGGTAGTTATAACCAGTTTTGGGATGATCGCAATTATCGTAACCACTTGCAACAAATTAAATGTGATGTCCTGTTAGTCCACGGGTTGAATGACGAAAATGTTAAACTTAAAAATCCAGCAGCCTTGTGGGCTGGTCTCAAAGACCTCCCAATTAGTAAAAAATTGATTTTACACCAAGGTCAGCATGTCTATCTAAACAACTTTCCGTCCTTTGATTTCACAGACATCGTCAACCTGTGGCTTAGCAATAAACTCTATCAGTGTGATAACCACGTTGATCAAGCACTACCAACGGTTATTGTGCAGGATAATCTACTTCCAGAAACCTGGGAAACCCGCCCGAACTGGCTCACCGCTCCCCAAAAGTCCCTGCCACTAAGCTTTAATCATGCTTCGTTTCACAATGAAATTGAGCCAGCTACCTTTAAGTTCTACTGCCAAAATCCGGAGCGCTGGAAAACTGACCTATGGAACCTTTCAGATGACAGATTAGCTAACCAACGAGTCACCGCCTTAATCCCGCACAAAACAGGAACCATTAACGGAATTCCTCGTCTGGAATTAACCCTTAGCAGTAGTCAACCTCTAGGCTTGATCAGTGCCATGCTACTTGATTACGGCGAAGCGCACCGACTCACCACCCAGCCCACCAAGTTAATGCCCAACGGGATGCCTCTGGGGTATCGCTGGTATACCGACAATCTTTTTGAGTTTACACTGGCTCAGCAACCGAGCGCAGCGCACTTGATTGCCCGTGGTCACCTAAACTTACAAAACCGGATTAGTGCAGATCAAGATCAAAACTTAATTGCAAATCAGTTTTATCACGTTGAACTCCCATTACAACCAACTTACTATCATCTTCTCGCGGAGCGCAAACTAGTGGTCATTTTATTTAGTACCGACTTTCAGATGACCATCCGTGGCAACCAAGCCATTACCTATCAACTGCAGCCGCAAGCCAGTCGGTTAATTTTACCCTGGCAAACTGACTAAGTTTCATCAGACGGTCTGCCTGCTAATGTTGTGTAAATGACAAGCCTTATCTTGCTAAAAAAACTTAAGCAAAAAGCCCTAATCAAAACTGATTAAGGCTTTTTTGCTTGGGTTTCGAATTACACGGAGCTGCTCAAAAATTAATGTAGGCGTCGTCGCAGGTAACTGGACAAACCGTCAATCAGAATCACCATTAAGACGATCCCCAGTAAAATCACTCCGGTTTTGGACCAATCGCGCGTTTGGAGTGCAAACATCAGCGGAGTTCCCACCCCACCGGCGCCCACAATTCCTAAAATGGAAGCAGAACGGACTGAGATCTCAAACCGATACAAGGTTGCCGATAAAAAAGCGGGCAAGATTGCCGGAAGCGTTGCCAACCAAAAACGTTGCAACTTCGTTCCTCCAGTTGCTTTAATCGCAAGCTCTGCTCGGTGATCCATTGCTTCGATGGACTCGGAAAAAAGTTTCCCCAACATTCCCACCGAGTGAAATCCAACCGCCAGGACTCCCGCAAACGAACCGGGTCCAACCGCTTTGATAAACATGATGGCCAAGATAACTTCGGGAAAGGCACGAATCGCTGTTAATAATAATTTACCAATGGTCGCCCGCGGATGAAACCACCGCGAATTGGTCTGGGCAGCAAGGAAGGAAAAGGGCACACTAATGATGGCCGAAATAAAAGTTCCCAAAAATGCGATGGCTAAGGTAATGACCAGTTGGGACACCAAATCTTCCCCACTACCATTGTAAATATAGGACCAATCTGGATTAAACATGCCATGCAAAATTGATGCACTAACCTGCCCAGCAGATTTTTGAATGGGAACTAAGGGAATCCCACGAATTGACCACCAGTACAATGAAATGATGAGGACAATACCAATCATCCATTCCCAACGACCCCATTTACTCCGTAACTTCTTCATTGTAAATGCCTCCTCGTCAGGTTGCTGATCAGATCAATTATCAACACGACCACGAAGATAGCAATAATAATAACCGCCGTTTGTGGATAGGCAAACTGATCCAAACTCTGTTGCAAATCGAGTCCGATTCCGCCAGCGCCTAGATACCCAAGCACGGTTGACGCACGGACATTAATTTCTAGTGCATACAAAATATCACTAGCAAATCGACCAGCTAACTGTGGCAGCATGGCAATCCGAATCGTTTGCAGCAAACTAGCTCCCGTCGTCTGAAGCGCATACACCGGACCCATATCGATGGTCTCAATAATTTCATAAAAGAGTTTTGAGACCATCCCAAAGGAAAAAATTGCTAGCGTAATCATGCCAGTCATTGGTCCAATTCCAAAAATCGCCACAAAAAGAGCTGCCAATAACAGGTTTGGTAAGGTTCTAATCAAAGACAAGCCTAATCTAACCAAGCTCCTTCCCCACCAATTTTTAATGATGTTTCGGGCGGCCAAGAAGGCGAATGGTACTGCCAAAATCGTCCCCAGCGTGGTTCCCAATACCGCCATTTGAATTGTTTGTGCCAACGGCTTTTGAATTTGACTGAGATAATTCCAATCCGGTTGCTGCATCTGTTTTAAGATCACCAGAAACTGGGGCGAATTTTTTGCAAATGCACCCACGTCCACGCCCGTCAGCTGGGCGGAAATAACCGTCAAGAGACCCAGTAGCAGGGTCACACTAATGCCAAGCACGTGATAGCGTTTCCAAAAACTAAGTTGCGGGACTTGCATAACTACTCCTTTCCGTGTTCATAAATTTCTTGTAATTCTGCTTGGTTACTCTGGTCAGCAGCCCGATCGTAGACTATTCGTCCATCCCGCAGACCAATAATTCGGTCTGCATATTTGAGTGCCAACTCAACGGAATGTAGGTTAACTAAAACCGTGATTTTTTCATATTTTTTCAAGTTGTATAAATCGCGCATAACGCCAGTGCTAGTCTTTGGATCTAGGGAGGCCACCGGTTCATCTGCTAAGACCAGGGTCGGATCCTGCATCAAGGTTCGGGCAATCGCAACCCGCTGTTTCTGCCCACCAGAAAGTTGATCCGCCCGCTGGTATAATTTTTGGACAAGGTTAACTTTTTTTAACTGTTCGACAGCCAAGGCTTGGTCCTGCGTACTATACCATCCCAGTAACGTTTTCCAAGTCGGATAATAGCCTGTTCGACCAGCTAACACATTTTTTTGCACCGTTGCCCGCTCAACTAGATTAAAGCCTTGAAAAATCATCCCGATTTGACGCCGCATGTGCCGTAGCTTTCGCCCACGAACCTTGGTAACATCTTGCCCATTAACAAGTACGGATCCATTAGTGATTTCAATCATCCGATTAACCGAATTTAGGAGCGTACTCTTCCCAGCTCCAGACAAACCAACCACGGCGACAAACTGTCCTTTAGGTACGGAAAAATTAATGTCATCCAACCCCAAAACACCATTTCGATAACGTTTGCTTACATGTTGAAACTCCAATACCGTCTCTGCTGTCACCAAAATTCCTCCTATTTACTAAGCTGATTAACAATTTTCAAATTCTTGCGAACGGGGTCAAAATTGCTATCCTTCGCTGCCACATAACCTTGATGCCCATAAATTTGATAGATTAAATCGTGCCCTTTTTTAGTTTTAGCAATGTTTTCAAATGCCGTCGTAATCTTACGATTCCAAGCTGGATCCATATCATTTCGTACTGAAATCGTATCGTTTGGAATCGGTTTGGTCATATATAACACCGTAGTATCGGTCATTACCTTAGGATCATCCTTTGCGGCAATCTTACGAGCTCCCTGAAAGACAAACGCGGCATCAGCATTCCCGTTATAAACTGCTAGGACTCCCTGATCAGAACCTTTGACGGTAAAAGTCTTAATCCCATCTTGATTAATGTTGATCCCCTTCTGTGATAATTCGGCCGCTGGGAATACGTAGCCGGCAGTTGACGTGGTATCTTGCGTGGCAATCTTCTTCCCTTTTAAATCAGATAATTTTTTTACTTTTCCGCCTTTTTTAACCACAATCTCACCATAGTAATGATCACTGGGCGTCTCAGTTAGATTCTCATCATTTCCAGCAGCATATTTATAACGAGTTGCTTGCAATAACGCCTTAATGCCATAGTTTTTGTGTCCTAGAACATAACTAGTGGGAGTAAGAAACGCGATGTCGGCTGTTTTAGAACCAAGCGCCTCTACCATTGCATTTCCACTAGTCGCCACCGTCACCTTGACCGGCACGTGCAACTGTTTTTCTAACATCTTTTGCATCGGCTTAGCCTGTGCTTCCATCTTGCCCGCATTTGAAGATGGATTAAATTCAACCGTCAACTTTTTGGGCTTATAGTTAGCCGTTGTTGACTGATTGGACTTGCCACAGGCTGCCATTCCAACTGCTAAACAAACCAGCGCGCTTCCCAATAAACCTACTTTCCACCACTTCTTCTGCATCATTGAACTCCCTCCAACTCCTAGTGTTTGTAATGATGCTAGTTTAGCAGAATAAACCAACAATAACAATGTTTTTTGATTAATTATTCGTAATTATCTAATATTTTTGTCTTAAATATCCTTTACTTAAATAATGTTCGTGTTTTACTCAAAAACCGGGATTAAAAAAACAGCCGTTGCCAACGACTGTTAACCAATGATTATTTAAAATTGTGGTTGCGGAGTAAGCTTTTTAATCCCGTGCATATAGGGTTGCAAAGCCTGTGGAATCGAAACGCTACCATCCTCATTTTGAAAATTCTCCAAAATTGCAGCCACAGTTCGTCCAACTGCCAAGCCAGAACCATTTAGGGTATGCACATACTGCAAATTCCCAGCTTCATCTCGATATTGAATGTGAGCTCGTCGGGCTTGAAAATCAGTTGTATTTGAACAACTAGAAATTTCTCGATAGCAATTTTGCGATGGCATCCACACCTCGATATCGTGGGTCATTGCTGCCGTAAAACTCATGTCACTGCTGGTTAACGTAATGACATGATATGGGATTTCTAATTTTTGTAACGATGCTTCCGCCTGTTGGGTGATTTCCGCAAGTGCTTCCCATGAATCTTCTGGTTTTGTAAACTGCACCATTTCGACCTTGTTAAATTGGTGGAGCCGAATCAGTCCCTTCGTGTCCCGACCGGCACTACCAGCTTCCGAGCGAAAAGCAGGGCTAAGCGCCGTGAATTTCACGGGTAACTTCTCTGACGGAATGACCTCATCTCGATAGAAATTCACCAGGGGAACCTCAGCCGTTGGAATCATGGTTAGATCGCTGTCCTTGATTTCAAAACCGGCCTTTGTTTCTTTGAACTTAGGAAACTGCCCTGTCCCATACATCGAAGCAGAATTGACCATGTAAGGTGGGAGCACTTCCGTATACCCTGCGGCCTGATTTTGATCTAGATAAAAATTATAAACGGCTCGTTCTAACAAGGCGCCTGCTCCCAAATAGTAAACAAACCGACTCCCAGAAACTTTGGCACTCCGTTTAAAATCTAGAATGTGGAGCTGCTCTCCAATTTCATCATGAGAACGAGGGGAAAACGAGAATTGGGGGAGCTCCCCAGATTTCCGCAATTCCACGGCGCCCTCTTCCGTCAGACTAACGGGAACCTGATCACTAGGAATGTTGGGTAAATGTGCTTCGAGGTCTAATTGTTGCTGAGTAAGCTGTTCTAGCTGTTCATCCAACTGTTTAATCTGATGGCCAGTCGCACGCATTTGTGCGATGGCATCATCGGCTGCTTCATGGCGTCGTTTCTTTTGTGAAATCTGATCAGAGACGTCATTTCGTTGCGCTTTAAGCTGTTCCGTTTTGACAATTAGCTCTCGACGCTGTTGATCTAACTGCAACAATTCATCAATAGTAGTCGCCTGAATCCCTCTAGTTTCCATTTTTTGCTTGAACCAGGTTGGGTTTTGGCGAATAAGCTTACGATCTAACATAGTTTCCTCCTGAAAATTTGGCTAAACAAAAAGACTTTCGTCATCACTGGGACGAAAGTCTTTCCGCGGTACCACCCAAAGTTCCTGCTAACGCAGACCCTTAATTTATAATTGTAACGGCATCACCGGGCAGGATTAACTGCCAGCATCTACATACCGGAATTTTCGGACGATGACTTGCACCAACCGCCATCTCTCTGTTGTCCTACTTAAAAGTATGCTGCATTAATTAATGATTAATATAGCATAGATTCTAATCAAGTGCCATAATTTGTTTGATTTTAGCATCAAGCGTTGCCAAGACGACCTCTTGATCAGCTGGATTGTTAACAAAATCAAACTGATCGCCATCAATTTGAATTTTAGGGGACAGCTTATAGTTAGCATACCAACTGGCGTACCGCTGGTTTAACTCTTGATAGTATTCATACAAACTGGCATCATTGTCCAGTTGTTCAAACACCCGACCGCGCCGCTGAATGTGTTCTAGCATGGTCTGAAAGGAGACCCGCACGTAAATTAACAAATCTGGAATTTTTTGAAAATCATTTTCCCCAACTTGATCCAACATATTTGCCAACAGTTCATCATAGGTTTCCACTTCAGTTGCGGTAGCCCGCCCGAGATCAGCATTGAGATGAAAAAGAAGTGAGTCCTCAAAGATTGATCGATCCATAACACTCAACGGGTCAGCGGTCGCTGCTCGCAAACTAGCTAACCGTTTATTCAAAAAATAAATTTGTAACAAAAAGGCATATTTACGTGGATTTTCATAAAACAACGGCAGAATTTCATTATCATCAACAGACTCGTAAAAAGCAGGAGCCTGCAGATGCTGCGCCAGGATCGTAGTTAACGAAGTTTTCCCTGCTCCGATTGGTCCAGCTAAAACCAGCATCGTCACACCTTCTTTTTATTGTTTTTGGTTGTCATCAGTTAACTGTGCCGGTGAGACATCAATGTCATCAAGGGGAATTAGTTTTGTATGGTGAATCCATTTATAACTAAGATATAAGATCAGTACCAGCGGAACGCTAATGTAGGTTACTCCAATTTGAAACCAGTTGCCGTGGGCAAAGGCCCCCACGTCCTGGCCAAAGATTACCACAATACAAAGAATCAAACACATAATGGGCCCAAATGGGAACCACTGGGCGTGATATTTTAGTTCTGACAAAGTATGTCCTTGTTTAACAAAAGCACGGCGAAACCGGTAGTGAGATAAGGCAATCCCGAACCACGCAATAAAGCCGGTTAAGCCTGAGGCTGCCACTAACCACAGATAAAGTTTTGGCCCAAAAAAACTGGTTAAAAAGGTTAATAAAGAGACTACGGTAGTCGCCAGCAGTGCCAACACTGGGATCCCACGTCGACTGACCCGACCAAACCGTTTCGGTGCATAGCCTTCATCTGCCATTGAATATAGCATCCGCGTGGAAGCATACATCCCCGAATTGGCTGAAGAAATCACCGACGTCAAAATAACGGCATTCATCACACTTGCAGCCGCAGCTAGTCCCGCCCGTTTAAAAACAATCGTAAAGGGACTGATAGACACATCGCTAGCCGTTGAGCCTAACAGATCGGGACTAGTGTACGGAATAATGGCTGCAATCACAAAAATGGCTAAGAAGTAAAATAAAATAATCCGCCAAAAAACCTCATGAATTGCCTTTGGCACACTGTGACGAGGATCATCAGCTTCCCCGGCCGTAATCCCGACTAGTTCGGTTCCTTGAAAGGAAAAGCCGGCAACCACAAAGACACTAATAATGCCGGGAACGCCACCAACAAAGGGAGCCTGGCGATAGGTGAAATTAGTTAGCCCCGTCGCATGTCCGCCCATAATTCCAAAAATCGTTAAAAATCCAACTCCCAAAAAGATAAAAATCGTCACCACTTTAATCAGAGACATCCAAAATTCAGTTTCGCCAAAAGCCGAGACTGCCAGCACATTGATTCCAAAAATTAGGATCAATGCCAACCCACTCCAAATCCACGTGGGAAAATGTGGGAACCAGAACTGCATGACTAAGGCAACGGTCGAAATGTCAACGGCAACTGTAATCGCCCAGTTAAACCAATAATTCCACCCCATGGCAAACCCCACGGCTGGATCAACATACTTGGTTCCATAAGTAGCAAACGAACCTGAAACGGGGAGATTCGTTGCCATTTCACCAAGGCTGGTCATTAAGAAATAAACCATGATCCCCATCAGGATGTAAGCCACTAGCGCTCCGCCTGGCCCCGCGGTGTGAATCGCCGAACCACTGGCCACAAACAACCCCGTCCCAATACAGCCTCCTAAGGCAATCATTGATACGTGTCGAGACTTCAAACCTCGTTTAACGTGTTCTGGTGCCGTCTTTACCATGTAAAAATCCTCCAAAAATAATTGCAAACAAAAAGACGTCGTCGCAAACTGCGGTAACGCCCCTTTGTCTGGTAAATCGATCCCACAAAGCGCCCCGCATTTACATGCGACAGTGTTTGACTTGTTCAATCAAACCCCAATCAAGCCAGTGCTAATAGCTTGATTTCGGCGATGGCCCCTTTTAATTGGTTTCTACGACTGAGCAGCCTCCCCCAATTTACTAATGAACAACGCACCTCTTTATTTAAGATAATTAAACTTATTCTAGTATAGATTTTTAAAATTCGGATTGCAAGACGGAATTAATTTTTGAGCCGTTTCAGGTTATTATATAATGGAAAGCAGAAAGGAGTTTCCAATGAACAATCATGCTCTCTTAGTTATTGACTATACGAACGATTTCGTGGCCGACCAAGGTGCTCTATCCCTAAAAAAACCAGCCCAAGCCTGTGAAAATCGAATTCTCGAACTGGCCGAAAAGTTTCGTAAAAACCAGCAGTTTGTGATTTTACCAACTGATGTGCATCAACCCGATGATCCTTATCATCCAGAATCAAAACTTTTTCCAACCCACAACGTCCGAAATACGTGGGGAAGATGCTTATATGGCGGTCTACAGACCTGGTATGAAAAGTACCAGCAACCAGGTAAAATTTGGCAAATTGATAAGACCCGCTACAGCGCCTTCACCGGTACTGATTTAGATCTACGCCTGCGGGAACGCCAGGTTAGCACTGTTCATTTAGTTGGGGTAGCCACCGATATTTGTCTGTTGCATACAGCCATCAGCGCCTACAACCTCAATTATCAGATCATTCTGCATACCGGTGGTAGTGCTGGTTTTACCGGTCAAAACGAACAATTCGTCTTTGACCATCTCAAAAGTAGCCTTGGAGCTAAAGTTATCGAATAAGCCAGCAACTAGCAATTAAAATTAAAACAGCGCCTACTGGCAATTGCCAAGGTCGCTGTTTTTTTTGTTAAATTATGAAGCAGCACTTCGTTGCTGGAGCTTGGAATGATGGACTCCATACCCAAAATAGACCACCACTCCAATTACCAGCCAGATCGAGACTGAAAGCTTGGTTTCAGTCGGCAACATAATAATAAAGTAAATACTGGCTAGCCCTGCCAGCACAGGGAGGACTGGATACCAAGGCATTTTAAACCCATCATTTTTAATGTCAGCCCGCTGTCGCAATGGAAGGATTCCAAAAGAAATGCAAGCAAATGCCAGCAAAGTTCCAGCATTAATCAGTGATGCCAGCTGAGCAAGTGGCACTAGCCCTGCAAATACGGCCTGGATAATTAGTGCAAAAATAACGGCATTCGTTGGAACATGATGTTTGTCAGAAACCTTTCCCATTACCTGTGGTAGCAAGCCATCTCGTCCCAAGGCATAAACCAAGCGTGAACCTCCAAAGAACATCGTCAACATTGCCGTGAAAATCCCAAACAACGCCCCAATTGTAATCAGTTTGTTCCAGCCATCCAAATGAACCACGTGCAAGGCATAGGCCGCTGGATCATCCACATTCAATTGTGAATAATGCACCATGCCCACTAGTACTAACGAAAACGTGACGTACAGTACTACTGCAATCAAAACGGTGCCGAGAATCCCACGGACCACGTTTTTCTTCGGATTAATGGTTTCAGCAGAGTTAGCTGCTAGCGCATCAAAGCCAATAAAAGCAAAGAAAACGGTTGCCGCCGCGGTCGAAATGCCCCCCATTCCAAACGGTGCCCCATGAAATTGTTTTGGATAAAAAGGAACATAGTTACTGGTCTTAATATAAAAAATTCCGATCCCGATAAAAATCAAAATAATTGCAATTTTAACAAGCACCGCCACATTTTCGACCCGTTTTGACAATTCTGCCCCTAGCAAAACTATCACTGCAATCACACCAACAATGATGACCGCGGTTAGATTTATTACCCCGCCTTCTAAAGGTCCAGCCTGTAATGCCACCGGAATTTTAATTCCAAATGGCGCTAGCAAATTTTGGTTGAAATAAGCAGCAAAACCCGTGGCTTCCGCAGAAACTGCCAAAAAGTACTCAAGTACTAGCGCCCAACCAAGGAGCCACCCAACGATTTCACCATAAACCACTGTCCCAAAAGAATACGCCGAACCGGCAATCGGCATTGCTGATGAAAACTCCGCATAAGCCATCCCAACAACCCCTGACAACAAAGCTGCCAGTAAAAATGCAATTGCCACGGCTGGCCCAGCATGTTGTGCTGCTTCATGTCCTGGCAAAATAAAGATTCCAGTTCCAATCACTGCACCAATTCCTAGTGCGACCAAATCCCAGGCCGTCAAAGTTCGCTTTAGTTTTGCATCAGCCGCTAGATAATGCGCAACTGATTCTTTTTTAAAAATGTTTGTGGACATACTATTTTCTCCCCATTAGTTAAAATTATTTTAGGTCTTGCAGTTAAACTAGTTTAGCAATAAATTTAATATACAAGGAGCTTTTGAATAAGTAAAATTAATCTTTTTAATTTAAGTATTAGGAGAACTTATCTATGAACCGGTTATTAGCACTACAAAAAATTATTGAGACCGGTAGCTTTACCCAGGCAGCTGCTGCCTTAGGCTACACCCAGTCCTCCATTAGTCAAGCAATCGTCAGTCTCGAACAAGAATTTCAGGTACAACTGTTGAATCGCTCCCGTAGTGGAGTATCTTTAACCCCCGCAGGCGCAAAACTTTATCCTGCGTTTCAACGCTTATTACAGACCTATAACGATACCCAAGTCTTAGCTAATCGGATTAATGGGTTAGAAACTGGTACGGTGCGAATTGGAGCAACTAATAGTTTGTCGCGGTACTGGCTTCCAGATCTCATCAAAGGCTTTGAAACAGAACATCCCCACGTCCATTTCACGCTGTATCAAGGTGACTTTGATGAGATCAGAACCGATATTCGAACCGGAAAAGTGGACTATGGCTTTTTAAAACCAAGTTATACCAGCGGACTTACCACTAAGTTCCTTAAAAACGAACAATACGTTGCAATCGTTGAGCGAGCGCACCCGCTAGCAACCAAGCAGACCATTACACTTTCAGAATTAAAAGCCGGCTCCCAAAACATCATCCTTATTCCCGAAGGATCCCATCAAGAAGTTTTAGCAGCCTTTGCTGGCGCCGGCGTTGATCCAGAAATTAAAGATCAAATCCAAGACGATTACACCGTGATGGCGATGGTGGCAGCAGGGCTAGGCGTTAGCGTGATTTCAAAATTAATGGTAGATTCTGACGCCTTTCCCATCCAACCAATTGCACTAGATCCGCCAATTATCCATCCAATTGAACTAGCATACCGCCCTCATGCAACGCTTTCATTAGCAAGCCAACACTTTTTACAGTACATGCTAGCCCAGCGTCAACAACTCCGGTGAGCAAGTCAGCTGCTAACTTTGCTTATTTTACTTTCAAGGTGGTTAAATCTATGGACAAAAGTCGGTTACTACGAATCAAAAATGGTTATAACATTTTTATTGTACTGTGTGCCCTCGTCTCAGTACTCATGGTGCTCTTGGATTTTGCAGGAGTGTTAAAACTCAACCACCAACCCTATCAACGGATTGATCTCACCATCTGGGTTATCTTTGTCATTGATTATTTTGGAGGGTTCTTCTTAGCTCGGTCCAAAGTAACCTACTTGCGATCACATTTCTTTGACCTATTGGCAATTATCCCTGTCAATTCCATTTTTTCGTTTTTCAAACTATTTCGTTTCACCCGCTTATTACAGCTAACCAAACTAGCTAAGGTATCACGTTTATTCCGACTGGTCGGGATTTTTGGAAAACTGCGCAGTCGAGCAGCTCAATTCTTAAAACAAACCGGTTTCATCTATCTACTATTACTCTGTGGTTTGATTTTTATTATCTCTGCTGGCGTCTATTCCCTTTCAGAAAATGTTTCATTTGCAAAAGCTCTCTGGTGGGCCGTTGTAACCTCCTCAACCGTTGGCTACGGTGACATAAGCCCCCACTCAACGGTTGGCCGCGTCGTCGCTGTTTTATTAATGCTGGTAGGGATTGGCTTCGTAGGGATGCTCACCAGTGCGTTTATTGCCATCTTCAATCCGCCTACTAACTTGCACAATAATATCCCAGCAGAAATTCGGGCTTATCAGCAGCTTGCAGCGGATGGCATCATTACCCAAGCAGAATTTGAAAACAAAAAACAGGAACTGCTTCGTTTGAAGTAGTTCCTGTTTAGATTAAATTTAAAAGTTAATAACTCGAATTTTGAAAAATATGCCAGTGACTCAACTGCGGTGCTAACCAGCGGTAAAGATACTCTGAAATTTGTAGCCATGCGTATCCAAGGGCAAAGGCTCCAATCACGTCCGTCGGAAAATGAGCATTCAAGTAAACCCGCGATAGCATTACCAACACCAGCCAGATTCCCAACAGCGAACGAAGTAGCCAGCGATTAGTCTCGCGCTTCAACCGTGGGATCACTAAAATCCATAAAACACTAACCACCATCAAAGTTCCAATGACATGTCCGCTAGGAAAGCTATAACCAGTATCCTGCTTAAGATGCAACATCGGACGCGGACGAGCAACTATTGTTTTGACCACAAAGGCCAGGGCATTAGCTCCGACCAATAACGCTAACGAAAAAATCGCTGGGATCTTATAGCGCGATCCCCACAAAAAGAATGCAATTAGCAACATCCAAATCACATCTAACTTCGGACTAGCCATAAAGCTAACCAAGGTGTACAACGTATCAGCAGATCCGAACTTTAACTTTTGGACAACCATAATCAGTAAGGTGTCAAAAAAGTTTAAAAACCCCGTCTGCATCTGCACCCCAATCAAAACCACCCCAAAAATAATAGCGGCAATCACTAACTTATAGGGGCGACTTGGATCTTGTTTTATAATCATTTTTCTTACCTCCGCAAACATCTGAATAAAGTATACCATACCAAACTAATTGTTACCGACCATTCACTAAAAAGCAGGCGATTTTAAACTACCTAAAAAAAGCGTACAATAACAACCATGACTACCATAAGGAGTGAAAATTTTATGTACCTAAGCTTATTGATAATGCTAATCGTCGGTGTCTTAGTCGGGATTTTCGGTGCCGTCCTCGGAATTGGGGGTGGCATGATTATTACCCCCATCCTAACCCTTGGCTTTGGTCTTGACATTAAGTATGCCATCGGGGCCAGTATCGTAGCTGTCATTGCCACCAGTTCGGGAGCAACCATTGCTTACTTAAAAGATAACGTCCTCAACCTCCGCGTTGCTATGTTTCTAGAATTAGCTACCTCCCTAGGAGCAATTATTGGCGCGCTCCTAACCGGAATTATCAATCCATTGTTTCTCTACCTACTATTTGGTTTGCTACTGTTTTTTTCCGGATTCAATATGGTGCGCAAGTTGTGGGGACACAGTCGAGAAACCGGAGCAGCTCATGATGATCGCTTGGCTACCGCACTAAAATTAGATGGATCTTACTACGACAAACAACTTCAAAAACAAATTGACTATCACGTTACCAATGTACCTGGTGGTTTGAGCGTGATGTTTGGTGCTGGGATTGCCAGTGGGTTGCTTGGAATTGGTTCGGGGGCTTTCAAAGTGATTGCCATGGACACCTTCATGCAAATGCCATTAAAACCATCCAGTTCCACTAGTAATTTGATGATGGGTGTTACTGCAGCTGCCAGTGCCACCATTTACTTTCTAAATGGTTCAATTCTCCCGCAAATCGCCGTCCCAATGGCACTTGGAATTATTGTTGGTGCCGCAGTTGGTTCTCGTATCATGCAGCACCTTTCAGCTAAATCAATTCGGATCATTTTCATTCCGATTTTACTATATCTCGGACTACAGATGATTCTAAAAGGATTTGGGGTGACAATTTAAAATGAAAACAACCAAAAAACCAATTGCAACCGAAACCAATCAATTGGAAAAGACCATTGGTCGCATCATGCGCTGGGGAGTAACACTAGCCATCATCATCATGGTGATCGGTTTACTGGCGTTTCTCCTGCACGGTGGCCTTGGTTATCCAAACAATTACTATGTGCACAGTTTTAAGGAACTTTTTTCAGGTTTAGCCGAACAGAAACCATATTCAATTATGATGCTAGGTATTTTTATCTTAATCTTGACTCCGGTTCTTCGCGTAGTTGCCTCGATCTACTCATTTTACCGCGAACATGACTGGCTCTACGTCGTTATTACTGCGCTTGTCTTGCTCATCCTAATCGCTAGTTTCATCCTCGGAATTTACTTTCGTCGATAATTAGTCGCTCGCCAAGTCGAAAACAAGCGGTGCACTACGTCTCCCGCTTGAATAAATAGTTCTGCCAACAAAAATCCCATTGCCAGGGCTCCTGCAATCATGACCACCTGCATCACATACGAAAATGCTACATGGGGCTGGCGAAGCGCTATGTACTTCATAACTTGATAAGCCTGCCCGCCCGGGACAAGGGGCACTAATGCCGGAATGTTAAATACAATCACCGGCATTTTTTTATACCGTGCTGCTAGCATACCCACAATTCCAATTGTAAACGCCCCCACCAAGTTTTCAGCTACGTAATTGTCACTAATCAGCGCCTGATAACCCAGATAACTAACATAACCGGCCGTTCCGACCAAGCCACTGAGATTTAGTGCCCGTGGCGAAACATTGATCAGGACAGCAAACCCGACAGTGGCAATATAAACTTCAATTAAAACCAGTATAAAATACATTCATTTGCTCCTAACTACCCCAACCAAATCAAAGCCAGTGAAACACCAAATCCCAGAGCACAGGCACAAATCAATGCTTCAATGCCCCGTGCTGGTCCACTAATCAGATTCCCATAGATCAGATCCCGAACCGCATTAGTAATCTGAACTCCAGGGACTAGTGGCATCACGGCCCCAATGATAATATTGTCGGCACTATGACCCAGTCCAAGGCGCACTGCCATAATTGCAACCATTCCAATCACCGTTGCTGCCACAAATTCACTAATGAAGCTAGCGGTAACTCGTTTTCGCACCCCCTGATAAATCAACCAGCCAAGCATCCCTACGACCGAGGTCAACCAAAAATCACCATAATCGTGGGTAAAGATAACTGAAATCATCCCAGAAAGCAATGCTGCCGCCAAGAGCCGTTGCCAAAATTGATAATAACGACCAAAGTACGGAATTTTTTGTAGCATCCGATAAAAACGATGTAAAGTAATTTGATGAGCAGCAAATTTGCGCGACAGCCGGTTAACAACTTCAATGCGACGCAAATCAAAGTCTCGCTGATCAATCTCAGCAATCTTAGCAACGGTGTCGTCATCATCAATTGAAATCATAATTCCCGTAATTGTCACATAAGCTCGCAAATTGGGAACGCCTGCATTGGCTGCAATTCTTTTGATCGTGTCGGAAACTCGATTAAGTTCCGACCCGTTTTCAATCAAAATTTTCCCAGCTAGCAGGCAGGTTTGAACCAATAAATTCTTTTCTTTAATTGAGAGAGTCGGTTCGTTCATTACATCAGCTCCTTTAATTGGGCAAAAACATCATTACCGTTATTTTACTATCGTCAGGGACGTTTTAACAGGCAGCGCAGAAACCAATTTACTAACATTCGCAAAATCGCTATAATTAAGAAGATAGTGCTGCTGTTTAATTAGGAGGATCTCAATGAGCGATAATTCAACTTTTTCAAACTTGGAAACTACCGCCAAGGCAAAGGCAATTAAATCATTTCTACCTTTTTACATTCAAAAGCTGCGAAGTGATGAATTGGATGTTATGACAACCTTTGACAAACGGCAAGTCATGGCTAATATTAACCGCGTCATTTTTGATGCCAGTACTCAAGCAACTAACAACTTATACGACTTTGTCGCCGACTACTGTCACGAAAACCTCTTAATGCTCATGCAGGAATTACCACAAGCATACTTTGAAAATGGTAATCCAACAACTGATTGGGATGCTTGGTACACCGAACAAACGGATCAACTAGATCCAAATGCCACACTGTAATCGGTAAAAAGACCTGCGGTGATCCAAATCGATTCGCCGTTTCATAGATGTTTCAAACAAAAAGGCCACTCCATATCAACGAGTAACAGATTGATATGGAGTGGCCTTTTCTTCAATTTTAAACTATTCATTTCTTTCGAACACCTTGCCAAGCGTCTGTTTCCTTGTGAACGGGATTATGCATGCATCCAGCAAGCGTGCCAACAGTGTGATTATCATTAATCAGCGCTTATTTAGCTACCAATGATTTGCCAATTCGATGGTCAAAATTCATAATAATCGGAATGATAATCATGGGAAGTGCAATCAGCAAAATCAATCCATTACTTGGTCTAGCAAAAAAGCCACTGATTACAGAAGCAATTGGTGCTAGACTACCAAAAATAGCAAAGACAATCCCCATTACTAACCCTAACATTTTTCCTGGAACTTGTTGTTGAATGGCAGTGACAAAAATCATATTGGCAAAAAAGCTGAAGATGCCGTAACCTAACCAAGCGATTATGAGAAAGCCAAAGCGCATGGTTTGATTGGACATCAACTGAAAGCTAACCGGTAACAATCCCAGCCCGAGTGCTTGCAACAATAAAAATTTAGGATAATTTTTAGCCATCTTCATCAATTTATTCGCATGTTTACTAAGATACAAGCCCCCCAGTAAGGCTGAGACACCAATGATTAAATCTTGCACCGAATAAGCAATCGGATACTGTGGCAGTTGCTGACTTAGATACAGTGGCATGAGATACCAATACAACCAAAAGCTTAAATTGACAATGGCTGCGTAAGGTAAAATACGCTTAATAATTGGAATTTGTAGCGTTATTTTAAGATCCTTCCAAAGTGAGCGCTTACTTGTACCAACAACGGGAGCAGTAGCTGCTTCTACTGGTTTTTTGATGAACAAAACCAAGAGTGCTGATCCAATTAGTAACCCCAAGACCACTGCATACGCATCAACAACATCAAACAACATGATCAACACTCCCCCTAACGCTGCCCCGGCAATTGTAGCTACTTGCGTTGCGATACTTATCAACGAGTTATTGTGGATCAGCTCGCTTTCATCGGTGGCGTAATCAGGAGCGATTGATTCAATTGCGGGTCCATAAAACGATCCTAGTATACTTAATAGCAGATTAAGTGCGATGAGCAGCAATACCAATTGATGTGTTACATAGTAACTAATAAAAAAGAGGGCAAATAATAAACATCTGAGCATGCTCGCATACTTAATAATCGTTATCTTAGCAACTTTATCGGCAAAACGCCCTCCCAGCGGTGTTAATAAGATATTAATGATGGATAACGAGCCAAAGACCGCGACCATCTTCTGGTCATGTAAAACGGCTCCCAAATACCAAATCGTGTAGACCGAAAATGCCATTGAAGCAGTGGCTGCAACGAAATCATTAATTGCTAATTTCCAAATAGTTTTCATATCAACGAATTACCTCAATACCTAAGTCTTTTATCTTTATTTTCTTTTGAAATCATTTTAGGAAAATAAAATGGAATATCTTCATTCAAAACTAGCAGTTGTAACGGTTTATAAAAATTATTAAAGTTCATAATATTATGCTTTTATGCCCTTGTAAAGACATTTTTATTCGTTTTTTACTGTTTATGTAATAAAAAAAAGCTACATAGTACGTCTCTATGGTTGCTAACGATGGCTTCGTCAGAAAATGCTAACATCTAACTTATTGATTCAGTAATTAAAAAAGACGAACTCGGAAAGTTTATCCAAGTTCGTCTGTACTACTAAACATCCTGATCTGTATCGGAAAAGAGCGCTTCGTCCGCCCCCCGAGTCGTTTCAGGTTGAATCGTTACGTGTTTAATTTGATATTTCGACTTTAATAGTTGATTAATCTGATCGTAGATTGGTTGCACTGAGCTTAGCGGCATGTCACGCAGATTGACGTGGGCTGAAAAGACGATGCTGTTTTCATCGACCATTAAAGCATGTACATGGTGCACACTGTAGACGCCGTCAATTAACAACAGATCATGCTTAATGGCCGGATAGTCCAAGCGGGGAGCCGCCTCCATCAAGATCGAAATGGTGCGCCGAATTACCGGCCAGCATTCCCATAAGATGTAGAACGAAACCACCAGCGTAATCAATGGATCGATGATGGTCCAGTGATACAGTTGAATCAAAAGCGCTCCGACAATAATCCCCAGCGATGATAATGTATCACTCAAAAGGTGCAGATAGGTCGCCTTCATGTTTAAATTATGCTGTGAGCCTCGATGTAATAAGAGCGTTGATCCTAAGTTTGCGATGGTACTGATGACCGCCACGACAAACATTAATCCTCCGTGAACTCTTTCTGGGTGCTGAATCCGGCTAAGGGCTTCCACCATTAAAAATACCGAGATCAATACCAAAAAGATCGAATTAAACAGTGCCGATAAAATTTCTGCCCGCTTAAACCCGTAAGTATTAGTGTGCGTTTGTTTTCGACGACTCAATAAATGAGCGGCGTAGCTAAAAATGATTGAGAGCGAATCACCTAGATTATGAACCGCATCTGAAAGCAACGAGAGACTACCAGAAAGTAGTCCTCCGACAAATTCCAAAATGGTAATTAATGAATTCAATACCGTAACTTCGAGAAATCGGAGTCCGGACAGCGAATCCTCCTTCATAGTTAAAGTCCCCTTTTTCAGGTTTAAATTCTTGGACCTTCATACTCACTGCGGGGCAATTTCTCAAAATCATACTCGGCTACTGCTGCGGGATCTTTCAAATATGCCTGTAAGCTTTCAGAAATCATCAAATTAACCGTGGCCGTTTTTTCTTGAAAAACAATCACCGGCTTTTTCATCTGAACAGCCGCCCCAATTTCATAAGCAGTGCCGCTATCAACTTGATCATCCACAAAGTCAACAATCGCTAACACTGCATCGGCAGCCATTAAATGTTCCATATCGACGCGGTAAATCGCCTGCGCCCACGGCTTAGTAAATTCTTGATAATCACCTTGCAATTTATATTTACGAGGCGAGAAATAACTGGTTACTGTCGGATTTTGTGCAAGAGCTTGTTCGATTTTTTCAATCCGAGTGACCTGTTCTGCATCAAAAAAGGGACTAGCTAAGTAGATTTTGGCCATTATTCTGGTTCTCCTTTGTCATCTGCTACAAGGCGCCAATCGCCTTCATTTGCTTTTGAAATTAGATTAAAAAAATGTAGTAATTGTGCTGCTCGTTGCCGATCGTGTTGAAACAGGCGGTTTAATCCTTCTCCGGTATTCAGTGGCCGATCGAGAGCGAACTGTCCATCAGTTGTGCTGGTTCCTTGGGCAAGAGCCATCACAGTTGCTTGTGTTGCAATCTTGGTGACAACCAAAAACAGCGTAAAATCATCATTGGCTTGCATATAAACTGGCATGGCCCACACATCCGAAGCAATCTCAACCAACTCATATTCGTTAAATTTATAATCTTTATGATTTTTGGAAGTGACCGGTGTTTTTAGCGTGAACATCATCTTAGCAAATGCCGGTTGCCCTAACTCTAATTTGTCCTCCATCTCATTCCCCCGTCTCCAGTTTCTATTGATAGTTTAGCATATCATCTGGGAGCGGAGCCGTAAATTTTCGCAACTGCTGACAAAAAGGATCAAACCATTCTATACGCAAGGCATGCAGTGCTTGCCGATCCATCCCTGCATGCATTGGACCTCCATATAATTGATCACCCAGCAACGGATGCCCCAGTGCTGCAAAGTGGGCCCGAATCTGATGGGTTCGACCAGTCTGCAGCTGTACTCGGACGACCGTGGCCGTGGCTGTTTGTTGCTCAACCCAATATTCAGTTTGAGCCGGTTGCCCAGTTGTAAGCACTGCTCTAGCAATTTCACCCGGGCGACGACCCAGCGGTAGCGTAATAACGTCATGCTGGTTAGTCAACCGACCACTGACTATCGCTAGATATTCTTTATGAAAAGTCCGGTCAGCAAGCTGTTGCGTAGCATAGTTGTTTGCCAACCGATCCTTAGCAATCAGCATGATCCCACTGGTAAACCGATCCAACCTGGTTACCAAATGCGGACGAAGGTTCTCACTTCCCGCCTGCTCTAACCGACCTTTAACTCGATTAACTACAGTATCCGTCCGATTACTTGGTCCGGGAACGGAAGTTAAGCCCGCCGGCTTATTAATGACCAGCCAGTGTGCGTCCTCATAGATGACCTCCAAGGGATGCAAACTACTGGCTAACTGGGGATCTGGGCGTTCCGGTGGAAACACTACCGTAATTTGATCACCTGGGGCGACTTGAGCAGCCGGCGTAATCGGTTGCTCATTACGATAAAAAGCTTGTGGCTGTTGTTTTACTTCTGAGTAGAGCCGCTGGCTTACCCCTTTAAGCAACAAAAACTGCTTTACTCCCAAGGTCGTATCAGTTCGATTCATCCAGCTAATTTTCATGGGTATCGCCTCCTCATTGAATTTATTCATAAAAAAAACAGCTCCCAATGACAGAAGCTGTCATTCATCAATCACGAAAAATCCGATGACCAATAAATCGCAGATCGTAAATCCCGATTCCCCCAATTAATAACAAACCGATGCCAGAGATTAAGAAAGATAGTCCTGGAGAGTTCGTATTAAATAGATTGTTGACACTTCCTAGCGCCACAGGAGCTAGGAAAATCCCACAGTTACTTCCGATTAATAAAATTGATGTAACAACATTTAAATTTTGGGGTTCTGAAATCTCAGTCGCAATATTTAAGATATAAGAGACCACAATTGTGTCAAGCATCGTCACCAAAAACATCCCGAAGGCTGCTGTAAAAAACGAGTGGGCAAAAGAAACAATTATCTGACTCACTCCGCTTGCAATAATCGCAAGTGGTAACAAATATTTCCGCAAATACTGCAAGGCTCGCCCAAAAATAATTCCGCCCATTAATCCAAAAAAGGGAGCAATACTAATAATCATGGCCGCCTGTTGCACCGAGCCAATCTTACTATCCTCAATGAACTCCGCCAGTCGGACAGTCGCTCCCACGTAAGTAATCTGGTAAACCGCTAATAAAATTGTCCAAAAAAGTACATCAGGATTTAAACGCCGCCGACGCTCCTTTTTAACCGCTGTTGGAGTCGATGTTGGGGTGGTTGGTTCTGGAACGTAGAGATAAAAAAGAATTGCGACGGGAAAAGCCAGCCCATACACTAGAAAAGAGCTGTGCCACCCGTAATCAACTAGCAATGCTCCCGCAATATAAGCACATACGGCATCCCCAAACATTTCAAAACCACTTCGAATCCCCATCAAAATGTTTTTTTCATCGCCAGCAAAAAAAGTTCCAATCAGACTAACTGCCAGTCCATTAATTAGCCCCAACCCGACCCCAAAACCAAACCGGGAGAGCAACATCAAATAGTAATTCGTGACTATTAGTGGCAAAATTCCAAATAAGCCACTGATAATTAGACCTAAAATCACTGTCTTTTTGGGGGAAAGCTGTTTGGCAATCCAACCACTCAGTAACAAAAAGATAATAACTGCCAGCGAAGGCATCGTGGCAATTAGTTCGATTGCAGCATATGAATGACCTGGAAAGGCCCGCTGCCACTCTGGAACGGCAGCAGAAACTGAGAGGGAACTAGCTAATACCAGTGAAACCGATAACAAAGAAAATCTCATCATTAACGGATATTTAGATTTGTTTTTCACCTTGGATCGTAGTCTAAAATTAGCCATCGTCGTCACCTCACAAATTGAATGTCTTCATGGTAACGCATGTCAGTACTTCCTGCAATTACCGCACCACATCCCATGAGCGAAATAAAAAAGCGTTCGCAACTGCGAATGCTTTTTATCTTAATCAATTTTATTAAGCCGGAGCAAGAAGGCATTGATAGAAACTACCACCGTCGATAGTGACATGATAATGGCTCCAATTGCTGGTGACAAAACAATTCCAATTGGGGCTAGCACGCCAGCAGCGAGTGGCATCGCAATAATATTGTAGCCTGCTCCCCACCACAGATTTTGCACCATCTTTCGATTGGTAGCCGTTGCTAGATTAAGAAAGTTTACAATATCATCTGGATTACTGTGCACCAAGACTACATCGGCAGAATCGATGGCCACTTCTGTTCCGGCTCCAATGGCGACTCCGATATCAGCACGCGTTAAGCTTGGCGCATCGTTAATTCCGTCACCCACCATCATCACGTGGTGCCCCTGTTGCTGATAACTCTTGACGATTTGTTCTTTATCATCAGGTAGCAATTGTGACTGATAGGCAATCCCACCAAGTTGTTTTGCCACCCGTTGCGCAGTTAATTCATTATCACCCGTAAGCATCACTGGTGTAATGTGCATTGTTTGTAGCGTTTTGATTAGTTGAGTGGCTTCTGGCCGTAAGACATCACCCTGGGCGACTAAGCCTAAAACTTGATGATTTTTAATTAAATAACTAATCGAATTTCCAGCTGCGGCCAGCTGCTTAAATTGATCCCGCTGATAAGCGATTTGGTGCTGATCTAAATACTTAGCATTCACAATCTGATAAGTTTCATTTCCAATCTCACCTTGCAGTCCAACCCCTTGGATCGTTTGGACGTGATTGGCTGGTTGATAGCTCAATTCCTGATTTTGGACTTCTCGCAAAATTCCAGTTGCCAAAGGATGGCTGGAATTAGCTTCCAAAGATGCAAACTTTTTTAGCAACTCCGTTTGCTTCAGCTTTTGATTAGCAACAACTTGGTTGACCTGAAAAACTCCTTGAGTCAAGGTTCCCGTTTTATCCATAAAGACGTAATCAAGCTGGCGCACGGCCTCTAGTGACTCGCGATTTCTGATTAGCAAACCATTTTGAGCAGCGATCGAGGTACTCCGTGCTACGACAAGCGGAATCGCCAACCCCAAAGCATGAGGACAAGCAATTACTAACACCGTTACCATTCGTTCCAAGCCATAACTAAATCCCGCAATCAGTGTCCAAACCACCAATGCTAGAATACCAATCACTAAAGCAGCATAGAACAACCAACGTGCCACCAGTGCGGCCATGGTTTCTGCCTTTGACTTCTCTTGTTGCGCTTGTTGAACCAATTTAATTACCTGGGCTAGATAGCCATTCTCACCAGTAGCGGTAACTTTCACTCGGAGGGTTCCGTCGCCATTAATTGACCCGCCAATTACTTGATCGGTGGTCTTTTTCTCGACGGCTTTTGCTTCTCCAGTGACCAAGGATTCGTTGACCGAACTTTCCCCAGCAATCACGACCCCATCGGTTGGAATTTTAGCTCCAGCTTGGACTAAGACAATTTGACCGTCTTTCAGATCACTAAGTTTGATCGTTTGCACCTGCCCAGCAGAGTCAACGACCTGGGCTTCGTCTGGGAGCAAGGCTGCCATTTTTTGTAATGCATTCCCGGCGTTCATCACCGAATTCATTTCAATCCAATGTCCTAACAGCATGATGACAATCAAGCTGGCCAATTCCCAAAAGAAATTCATATAGTGTCCCTGAGGATTCACAAACTGCTGCATAACAAATGAATATAGACTATATAAATATGCCACGCTAATTCCCATCGTAATCAGGGTCATCATCGCCGGTTCATGCGCACGAAGTTCTCCTTTAGCACCCGCAAAAAACGGTTGCCCACCGTAGAAGAACAACAGCGTCGCAAAAATCAGAACCACCCATTCTGAGCCCGGAAAACTAGTTTGAAACGGCAATACTATTCCCATAAATGGTGATAATAGCAGAATTGGTAATGAAAGCAGCAAAGAAATCCAAAACCGTCGTTTTAAATTTCCCATGTGCATCATGTGTCCACCCATCATCATGCTACCATCCATCGATCCATGATCCATCTGCATCTTGCTGTGATCCATGTCCATCTGACCCATACTAGGTTGATTTTGATTATTTTGCATATCCATTGTTTTCACTCCATTCTAGTTAAATTAATCACAAGTTCCATCTGGTAAACAATTGCAATCGACTTGTTTCGGTGCCGTCATGGCTCTGACATGTGCCAATTTTTCAATCTTTTGTAAATCAGAGCGACTCAACTTTTCCTGTTCGATTAATTCAATCAAAGTTTGTCCTTGTTTCATAGCACAAAAATGACTAAACATCGTCACAGCAGTTTGATTCATCGCCGTTTGCTCATTCACCACTGCCTGATAGGTAAACTGCCGTCCCTGCTTGGTTGTTGTTAAAAATTCTTTATCGCAAAGACGTTTTAATAATGTTTTAATGGTCGAATCCTTCCAGTCAGATTCGTTTTGTAACGTGTCAATCACTTCCCGGGTTGTACAAGATCCTAGCGTCCACACAATCCGTAACACGCTCCATTCTGCTCCAGAAACTGTTTTTTCGGTCATTTATCCGCCCCATTTTTCGTCTACAATCGTAATCAACAATACTTAGTATAGTTTACATTTGTAAACTATACAAGTAAAATGACTGCTAACTTTTCATAAAAAAAACGCCAGAATCAAATTGCAATTCAAGCGTTTTTAACCTTCTAAATTTAGTATTGACGTAGGTACAAGCGATCGATTCGATGTTGTTCTCCTTTATGAATAATCAAATTAGCACGGGGACGAGTCGGAAGAATATAGCGTTCTAGGTTCGGTAAATTGATGGTTTTCCAAGTCTTAACTGCCATCATCAAAGCCGTCTCTAAATCATACTTAGCATATTGATTAAAATAGTTATTCGGATCAGTAAAGGCAGTTTTCCGTAATTGTTGGAATCGATTTAAGTACCACTGTTTTATCAAGCTCGTATCAGCATCAATATAAATTGAAAAATCAGTAAAATCACTAATAAAGACATTTTGATCTGCTGGTAATTGGAGCGTATTAATCCCTTCCAAAATCAAAATATCTGGATTATTAATTGTCACATGCTGATCAGGAATGATGTCATAACTTTGATGAGAATAAACCGGGGCCTGCACCTGCTGAGCGCCACTTTTAACCTGCTTTAAAAATTCGATTAACGCGGGCATATCATAACTAGCTGGAAAGCCTTTACTAGCAAGCAAGCCGCGCTGTTTCAAGACTTGATTGGGGTACAAAAATCCATCAGTAGTTAGTGACTGGGTTTTCCGATTTGGTAACAGCGTCTCACAGAGATACTGCAATAAGCGTGCCGTTGTTGATTTCCCAACCGCCACGCTCCCAGAAATCCCCACAATAAAAGGGATATGGGGTGGTTGTTCCTGCAAAAACTCAGCACGCGTAATCTCTGCTTGACGTTGACTATTAACCGTTAAATTTAGTAAGTATACCAACGGTAAGTAGACCTGTTGCACATCAGTCACATCGATCTGGTCATTAAAGGCTTTTAAGCGATCTAACTGCTCACTACTAATCGGATTAATATCTGCTGGGTACAAACTATTCCATTTTTGTTTAGTGTAACTATTAAAATTTTGCATCAATTACTCCCTTACTAGCTGATAATCATCTGGATTAACTTGGGAAAAAGCGGGCGCTGGAGTCCCTACAGAGATAATGGTCAGTTGGTGCATGGCTCGCGTGCACATCGTATAGACTAGTTCATTAGTGCTCTGGTTAGGATAATTTTCTTGCGATACGTTCCATAACATAACCTGATCAAATTCTAATCCCTTAGCGAGATAAGCTGGAATTACCAGTATCCCCCGCGTCAGTCGTTGATTTTCCGTTTGAATCAATCGGACGGTTTGCCCGCAAGCTTCAAGCTGATCACGGACCACGTGAGCTTCCTCAAGTGTCTTAGTGATAATTGCTGTGGTCCCCTGTAACTTAGTTTGTAACTCATTAGCCAAAAATTGGTAGGCCGCTGTCGCCGATTTAACTTGCTGGATAACGGGAAGGGGGCCGCGACGAGCAAACGATTCGATCGTCGCTCCCGTTGTTAGTAATTGTTTGCTAAAGTTGGTAATTTCTGTGGTAGAACGATATGATTTTTGCAGGTTGATCATTCGAGTGGTGGCGGGATCAAAAAGTTGGCTCAATTCTCGGCTCCAGGCAGGGGCACTTTCATGCGTAAAAATAGCCTGATTGAGGTCACCCAAAAGCGTAAACTTAGCCCGTGGAAAATTCCATTGTAAATAGGCCAACTGGAACCCGGTATAATCTTGTGCCTCATCGATAAACAGAAATCGCATCTGAGGGTCTGGATGTTTGCCAAGTGCTAAATCAAACAGCGCCAAATAAATGGAAACATCACTCAAACTAATCTTACCAGCTTTAAAATCGCGAACCGTTGTCGTTACAGCTTGCTGCCACCTAGGCGCATCTAACCCCACCGTTGCAAGAGAAACTAGTTTTGGCACCGCCTGCAAAAAATCAATGAATTGCTGATTAATATTGAAGAACCGGTTGCGTTTAATCTGATTACGGACCTTTTGAAAAGTCTCTCGTACCAGTTTTCGGGCTAAAAATTGATACTGTTGCTGCTCTGTTTGTAAGGGGGTTGGCGCCGTGGCAGTGAGCTGCTCGATTTCTTCGCGTGAAAAGTTTTGAATTTTTTCATCAACCCACCGCTTCTTCATCTCACTTTGAATGTGGCGATTAACAATTTTTAATAGCTCTGATTTGGTGGCTTCCAACCGATTGTGCAGGTTATAGTTTTGGTTAAAATGATAATAAATTTCTGTAATTTGCTCCTTACTGATCAAAACCTGACCCCGGAAGAGAATGTTTTTAAAATCCATTCCAGCTTGATTGAGCTGCTCTGCATACTGTTGCAATAACTTAAAAAAGTTGAGACTATTCTTAAAATCTGTCACTGCTGCTCGTTGTGGGTTCAAATTGTTCAGGAATCTTGCTTCTAATGTTTCGATTGTCAAACGTGGAACTCGCCGACTTAAAAACTGATAATAAGTCATCTGCACCATATTTTGTTCCCCCAGTTCTGGGAGAACCTGGCTAATGTAGTCGTTGAACAGTTGATTAGGTGAAAATAGGATTAGCTGACCGGGCGTTAAATTGCCTCGATAACGATACAATAAGAAAGCAACCCGCTGAAGCACCGCTGCTGTTTTTCCAGAGCCCGCCGCTCCTTGAACAATTAAGAGCTCCGACTTCGTATCCCGAATAATCGTGTTTTGTTCCTGCTGAATGGTCGCAACAATGCTCTTCATCTTTGGGTTTGATTGTTGTTGTAAGTTCTCAAGGAGCACGCGATCTCCCACCGCTTCTTCAGTATCAAAGACCAGTTTGACCTGAGAACCAACTACCTGCAATTCTCGTTTGAGTTGCACGTTAACCTTTCGCGACCCCATCGGGGCTTCATAGGTCATCGTGCCCATTCCGCTATCATAGTAAACACTACAAATAGGAGCGCGCCAATCATAGATTAAATAATTATCTGCATTATCCAATGCGGCAAACGAAGCTAACCCGATGTAGATCTTTTCTAGAGCAGCATCCTTCCCCTCGGTTAAGTCAACCCTAGCAAAATAGGCATTTTGTTCCAGTCGTTGTAAGGTCTTCAAATCCCGAGTGGCGGTCTGCCAACGGTTTTGATGCTGGGTCAGTAACTGTTGCTGTTGGCGAACTGATACTCCCGTTTCCATCTGACCTTCATAAGTACTGGTTTTTACCCGCACATCATCATAAAAGTTACTTTCAAGGTCTTTTTGTTTTGCCTTAGACTTTTTAATCGTATCACCAAGCTGTTCTTGGGCAACTGCCAATTGTCCTCTGACAAAATCAAGCCGTTTTTGTTCTATTTTGTATTGATTCGCGGTTCTCTGATCCATTATGTAGCTTCCCTCCCAATAACTAAACTTGACTAGTAATTTTACCATAAATAACTCGCAATAACGACCTTTCCAGGACAGAGACGTAGTATGATAGAATCAAACTAGTTTATCTCCAGGAGGATTATCGCAGTGGCAACTACCAATCTCTATTTCGTCCGACACGGACAAACCCAGTTAAATCGATATCATCGCCTCCAAGGGTGGGCCGATTCCGATTTAACCTCCCAGGGAATCGCGGATGCAAATCAAGCTGGGCTAGAACTTGCTCAAATCAATTTTACCCAGGCGTTTAGCAGTGATACCATCAGAGCTCAACACACCGCTAACTTGATTCTAGCAGCTAATCAAGTATCATCCATTACTGTGGCTGAACCCCAAGCCGCACTAAGAGAAGAAAATTTTGGTTTCTTTGAAGGCAATGATGCGGGTCAAACTTGGAACATCATCGGTGGTCCGCATAATGCGGTAACCTATGGCGAACTAATTCGTCAATTTTCAATTGAAAAAACCCGTGACATGATTGCAGCAGCAGACCCTTATGGTGACGCAGAAACTGATCAACAATTCTGGGATCGCTTACAACCAATCCTTGATCACATTAGTGCACACGCACCGGCTAATAGTAACATTCTAGTAGCCTCACATGGAACTTTAATTCGTAGCCTTGTTAGCAAATATAGCGATCATGATATTACCGCTCCCATTCGCAACGGTAGTCTCACAAAAATCACTGTTACTGATCGTCAGTACCAAGTTGCTTGGTATAACCAGAGCAGCTTGCCGACTGACTAGAAGGGAGCCTCCTTGGAACAAAATATCAATACGATTATTATCGGACTTAATCTGGATCAAGCCGATTTTAATTATTCAATGGAAGAACTGGAGCAACTTACCACCGCTAATCATTTAAAAACCGTGGGTAAGGTAACACAAAAACTTCCCCATCCAGAAGCGGCAACCTACTTTGGCAAGGGGAAAGTCGAAGAAGTGGCTCAACTAGTAGTTACCACCAACGCCAGCACCATTATCGCTAACGACGAACTCAGTCCTAGTCAGATTCGCAACCTTGAAAAAGCTACTAATGCAACTGTTATGGATCGAACAGGACTGATCTTGGAAATCTTCGCTACCAGGGCTCACACTCGGGAAGCAAAATTACAAGTAGAGTTGGCTAAATTAAAATACCAGTTACCACGTCTGCGAACCGGAGCCAGTCAACACCTTGACCAGCAATCAGCTGGGGGCGGGCTCGCCAACCGGGGAACCGGAGAAACAAAATTAGAATTAAACCGGCGAACGATCGAACATCAGATTAACCACGTTCGCCATGAACTCAAGGAAAGCGAACAATCCCACGCCACTCAACGAAAGCGCCGCGCCGAAAGTCATCTCAAAACCGTCGCGTTAGTTGGTTATACTAATGCTGGTAAATCAACCATCATGAATCAACTCGTGCAACGTTTTGGCGAAAATGAAGACAAACAAGTCTTTGTTAAAAATATGTTATTTGCGACTTTAGATACTAGCGTACGTAAGTTAGAGCTTCCTGGACACCGTAGTTGCTTGCTCAGTGACACAGTTGGGTTTGTTAGTAAACTACCGCACCAACTGGTCGCCGCTTTTCAAAGCACTCTTTCAGAAGCAGCTCAAGCTGACCTGCTCCTCCAAGTCGTTGATTATTCAGATCCTAATCAAGCCCTGATGATGGAAACTACGAATGCCACACTGCAAGAAATTGGCGTCCCAGAACTTCCTATGATTACCGTCTTTAATAAAGCCGATCTCGCTGGGACTGCTTACCCCATTCGGACGGGGCATGAGATCATTATTTCCGCTAAAGATGAGCATTCCATCGATCTCTTGGTGGAGACCATCACCACTCAATTATTTGCCGACGAAGTAGTTAAATCATTTACCATTCCGTTTGCTGATGGAGCCGTCGTTGAATCCCTCAACCGTCAATTCGCCGTCCAACAAACGGACTACACTGAAGCTGGAACAGTTCTAACAGTCCGGCTCCCCCAGGCAGCAGTAGGTCGTTACCAAAAATATTTAACCAGTAATTAAAATTAACGTTTGACATTTCAATTTAAAGTGATTAGAATACAATTACTACTTGAAGAAGAAATCTAAGCGTTGCTTCAAAGAGAGTCTGATGTATTCTGTAATTCAGATGTTGTTGCTTAGTTAGCCGCTTCAGGGTTTAGCTTAATACCGATAAAAGTGCTTCCAGACTGCAGCTGGAAGAAACTGGGTGGAACCGCGCACTCGCGTCCCTGACATTGATTTGTCAGGGACTTTTTTAATTTTTTATCGGGATTAACTTTCTTTAGTCATAATTAGCTATCAAGGTGCTTTGAAACTTTTTCAAAGAATTTGGGTGGAACCGCGCGCTTGCGTCCCTGGCAGTAATTTGTCAGGGACTTTTTTATTTAGGAGGAATTATCATGAAATCACCAGGAAATTCAGAACAGGTTGAACTAAATCGTTCCCTTGGACTGTGGTCAGCATTGTCACTAGTGATTGGAACTATTATTGGAGTTGGCATCTTTGTCCGCCAAGCTGCAGTTATTAATGAAGCTGGTTCCGCCAAAGCTGCCTTATTGGCATGGCTTGCTGGTGGGTTACTAACCCTAGCTGCTGGGCTTACGATTGCAGAAATTGCTTCGCAAAATCCAAGTACCGGAGGACTCTATGCATACATGGAACAAATCTACAACCAGTTTTGGGGCTTTCTCTCTGGCTGGATGCAGATCATTGTCTATGGACCAGCCATGATTGCCGCCCTTGGTTCTTATCTAGCCGTCCTAGTGGGTGATTTTTTCAATACTGCTCCCATCTGGCACCTGCCAATTGCACTTGGATCTGTTTGTCTGGTAGGTATCCTCAATATGTTCCCCAATCGTTATGGGGGGGCATTTGCCATCATCACCACGATTTGTAAACTAGTTCCCGTTGCCGCCCTCATCATTTTTGGTCTCTTTTTTGGTCGCGCAGATGCCTTTTCTAGCAGTATCCAGGGGCTTCAGACCACGGCCGGGGGCTTTGGGGTAGCAATGCTCGCCACTTTATTTGCTTTCGATGGTTGGATTTTAGTTGCCAACCTTGGCGGCGAAATTAAAAATCCCAGAAAAATGTTGCCACGAGCCATTACGCTTGGAATCTTAACTGTCATGGGAATCTATCTTTTGGTTTCTTATGGGGTATTAAAAAGTATCGGTGCCCAAAAAGTTCACGACCTAGGAACGGCTGCCATTCCTTACATTGCGCAAAAAGACTTCGGGCAAATCGGTGGTAAAATCCTCAGTATTGGGATTATCATCTCTATTATTGGTTGTATGAATGGTAAAATTATGACTTTCCCCCGCATTATGTATGCAATGGCCAAACAGGATCAGCTTCCATGGTCGAAAAAGTTGGCCTATCTCAACCGCAAAACGCGCACCCCAATTTTTTCAATCATTGCGGTCATCGTGATTGCTGGGCTCATGATTGTTTTGACTAATCCGGACCGCATCTCAGAACTTTGCATTTTCACCATCTATTGTTTCTATGTCATGGCGTTTGTAGGGCTCTTTCTCTTGCGACGCCGAAATCCAAACCAACCACGGGTCTTCTCTGTTCCGTTATTCCCACTTACTCCCCTATTAGCAATTGCTGGGTCGTTGTTTGTGATTGGCTCAGAGATTTTATCTGATCCGATCGGTGTCATCGTATCGCTCAGCATCGTGGCAGTTGGCTGTCCCGTCTATTACTTTAAAGTGATGCGCAAGCACCATAACTAATGCTAAGTCCTCAATCCTCAGAACAATTAAGGAGCGAGGGCTTTTTAGTTCGTAGCGACCTCGTCTAAAGCTGGGCGTGAGCTTGTTTAAATTTTAAATTCTGTTAAACTACTTAAATATTCGCCCACTAGGAGGATTTTATGAAATTAGTGACAGATACTGCCCCTTTCAGCTCACAACTTCAAGCCTATCGCATCACCAATCCTGAATTCACTACTCCACCAATTACTGCGATTGAAAGGGCACATCGCGATCAAAACCAACATCCGGTGCTACTAATCAACGATGCTAACGAAGTCTGCACTTTTTTAATGCTCGATACTGACTCCACTAAAGATAAGTACACAGAAAATCCACATAGTATTTTATTAAAAAGCTTTTCCACAAACGAACGTTTTTTAAGACACGGCTACGCCCAAGCCACCTTAGATTTATTGCCAGGCTATCTTAGCACTAATTATCCGACCATTACTGAGTTAGTCTTAGGGGTAAATCAGCGTAACCAAGCCGCACAACATCTTTATCAAAAGGCTGGTTTTACAAAAACAGGTCAAGTCATTTCTGGTCCAAATGGTCCCCTTCTTGTCTTCACCAAATCGCTGAGCTAACTTGTTGGTAATTAAAACCAGCTGATTGCATGACCAGCTACCAACCACCCTCTCCATACTAAAAAGCATCCGTTCAATCATGAACGCATGCTTTTTAATTTGAATTAAGTTGTTTTAGTACGGTTTACGCTGGTTGTGAATCAACCCGTTGGTTAATCAACGTTGTTATAACAACAACCAGCTAGTGCTTACCACTTTTATCCCTTTTGTAGTGGCATTTTTCTAAATTAATGTTGGGATTTAAAATTTAACTTACCCATCTCGGATTATTTAGCTGATTTTCTCTGTTTGTTTCTTTTTATTCCAGTATCGGTAACCAACGACCAACGCCATAAAGAAAATCACTGTCGCAATTACTGAGATCCGCGTAGCTTGATCAAAGAGGAGCACGATTAAGATTGCCACGTAGAAGGCAATGGTGACATAACTGGTAATTGGAAACCAGGGCATTGCAAACGTTGCCGGTTGTCCGACCGTCGCTTGTTTAAATTTGATGTGGGTCAACATAATAATCAACCACACAAAAATAAAACTAATTGTTGCGACTCCCGTAATTAACACAAAAATCTTGCTAGGGAAAAAGTAGTTTAATAAGACAATGCCCAAAAAGACCACAGAAGAAACCAAAATACCCACGTATGGAACGTTGGCACGCGATAATTTGCTAAATACTTTGGGAGCCTGACCGTTACGGCCTAAAATATACAACGTCCGCGACGTGGAAAAGATCGCCGAATTAGCTGCCGACAATGCTGCCGTTAAAACCACAAAATTAATCAAATTAGCTGCAAATTTAATCCCCAATCCCGAAAAAATTTGAACAAACGGCGACTGATTGGGATTAATTTCATTCCATGGATAGACCGACATGATTACAATCATTGACCCGACGTAAAAAAGTAGAATTCGAACAGGAACCGAATTAATTGCTTTGGGAATATCAGTTTGTGGATCCCGGGTTTCTCCGGCCGTTAATCCGACCATTTCAATCCCCGTAAAGGCAAAAATCACCATGGGAAAGGCCAGAATGAATCCCCAAACGCCGGTCGCAAAAAAGCCCCCGTGACTCACTAAATTAGTCAATGAAGCGGTATTCCCTTGGGTATGAAAACCGACAGCAATCATCCAGACTCCCGCTACAATTAGCGCCAAAATTGCAAAAATCTTAATACTAGAAAAAGCCGACTCGAGCTCACCAAACCATGCCACGTTGATCAAGTTAAAAGTCACTAAAATTGCCACAACAATCAGAGGTGTTACCCACTGCGGAAGTGCTGGAAACCAGAAACGGAGATAGATCCCAGAAGCCGTTAAATCGGCCATTGCCAAACTAGCCCAGCTCAGCCAGTACGCCCAACCAATCGCAAATTCCCAGCGATCACCTAAGTATTCGCGCACAAAATCAATAAAAGAATGTAAGTGCAGATCTGACAAGAGTAATTCTCCGACTGCCCGCATCATTAAGTATGAGAAAATCCCGGTAATCAGATAAGCCACAATCAGCGCCGGACCAGCTGATTTAATCGCCGTCCCAGAACCCAAAAACAGTCCGGTTCCGATCGCCCCTCCAATTGCAATCATTTGTACGTGTCGCGAGGTTAAACCGCGCTTTAAATCCTGCTGCTGTTTTGCCACCATTTCCATCACCTTTCTTTAACAAACTAATGATTTTCGTAAAATAAGTATAGCGGTAATCTTATCAATTTATAAAAATCTAGTCAAACAGACAAAACCTAGTGTAACTGCTAGAATGTGACTAGGGAGGTGTCCATGTGCATAAACTAAGAACAATTCTATTGATTACCGCGTTTATTTTAATTTTGATCTGTATGACCGCACTTTCGATGTACTCAAAGCAGCGACACCCTCAAGTAACAGGAAGTTGGCTGGCTACTACTACACTGGTTTGTAACCAACCCGGATAGCTTAAGCCCCAACCAAAAAGAGCAGTCTTTCGACTGCTCTTTTATCGATGAAAATTTTCACAGGGTTACCATGTTTATAAATCATGGAAAACTGAATCCTGTTCGTTGTCGGTTGCTATTACCCTTAAACCTTGCTAATTTATTTAGCTCTTCAGCCTCTTTAGCAAGTAAAGCATTCTTTTCAGAAGCTTTTAAATTGTATTTAGAGATCGTCTTGTAAACTGCCAATTATTTTTAAAATCCATTCGTCATATTTATCATCTCTTTTATTTATTATAATTATGGTATAATAATTTCTTTAGGAGATGCTTCGATGAATGAAAATTTTATTAAGCTAAAAAAAGCAAACTTGGGTTATGGTCATGATGAAAAACATATCGTTTTAAATGATATCAATATTGATTTTTTACCTGGAACAATCACAGCAATTGTTGGTCCTAATGGCGCTGGAAAATCTACTCTTATAAATTCCATTGTTGGGGTTTTGCCACCCCTATCTGGAAAAATTGAATTTAAGGTTACAAATGATTTAAATCAGCCAAATTTTAATAAAGTAGGGTTTTGTCCTCAAGTACCACTAATTGATTGGTTTACTAGTGTTAAAAACAACGTTATTCTGGGACCGCTCCTATCCGGAAAAACCCTTAAAAAAAGCCGTAAATTAAGTATTAGTGCTATGAAACAAATGCAGATTTATGATTTAAGGAATCGACCAATGGATCATATTTCCGGAGGTCAACAGCAAAGAGTGCAGATTGCAAGAGAGTTGGCTAAAAATCCCGACGTCTTTATATTAGATGAACCAACTACGGGGTTAGATGTTTATTCATCGGAAAAACTATTTAAATTTTTAAAAACAAAATCGATTGCAGGATCAATCGTAATCATTTCAAGTCATGACCTAACAATTGTTGAAGAATATGCTGATAAAATCGTTTTAATTGGAAATAATAAAGTAAAATTTAATGGGTTAATGAGCGAGTTTATTCAAAAAGGTGCTCGCAATAAGTTGGTAGAAATCACACCTAAATCTGGTAATTTTAGTCAGGTGGTTAAACAATCAGTTAGTACTTTTAAAGAATCTGACAATGGTAACCTAATTATTAACTTTAGTGAATTTGAAAAATTTATGAATGTAGCTGAAAAAAATAATGAAGTTATTGATTATATTAGTATGCAGCAAAAAAGTCTACGCGATATTTATCTAGATATGAGTTTGGAGAAGTGAGCGATGGATCCATTAAATTTTAAAAAACAATCCATTGGTTTTAGGGGAGCATTTATTGTTATGTACAATGAAATTAATGCTTTCTTCTCTAATCTTGGTGGATTAATTTCAATGACGATGCAACCAATCCTTTTTTTTGCATTTCTGGTTATGGGATTAAATTCAACGACTAATAATTTTAATTACCATGGCATAATTATTTCATATGCATCATACGCTTCTATTGGTGTAGTCGGTTTAATTATGACAACTCAGATGTCGCAAGCTGTTTATCGAAGCACTGTGGACAAACAATTCGGATTAATGGCCATTAAATTTATGAATGGGGTTAGACCATTTCAATATATTTTAGGGATGAGTGTTTTCCCAATATTTGGTTATTTATATCAATGTTTGATCCTTTATTTATTGTTAATCGTATTTAAGATAAAGGGATTGGTAGTCTTATTCCCGATAGCCATCTTGGTGGGAATTATAATGTTGTTATTTTGGAGTTCCTTGGGAATAATTTGTAGTTGCCTGTTTAAAAATTATCAACAACGGGATATCTTCATTCAATTAGTATTCACCCCCATCGCATTTACTGCCCCTTCTTTTTATCTTGACGGTCATGGACCTCTATATCTAAAAATACTAGCAAATATAAATCCAATGACCTACCAGTTACGTGCTTTGCGATCGATTATATATAGAATCCCTGATATTACTACAATAATAACTTCCCTACTGCTAACCATACTTGTTGTTATTTTAACAGCTTTCTTACTTGATAAAATTCAGCTTACTTTACAGGAAAAAATTTAAAGCAGTTCCGCTGGCCTTGTTTGTTGGGCTGGTTCCTTAGATTACAGGTCACAAGCTTGTTCACATTGCAGAATCATTACTAATGATTAATTATTCACTTTGGTCAGCGAATTTTCTTTAGATTTAGAAGCATCGTCCTCTATGTCTTTCGAGTTCAAACCAAAAAGGCCTAATCACGAAATAATTAGAACCTTAATATTAAATTTACCAACCACAGTTAACAAAAAATCATAAAAAAGCGCTAATCATCCTGTGATTAGCGCTTTAATTTTTAATTTAAAGATCTTATTTAACAAAGTGACTTATTGATCTTAGTCGGTTAAATCGGATTTAATATCATTAATCTTATCTTTAACATTTCCTTTTTCTTCATCGAAATCACCAGCTAGTTTCTGAGCTGGATCATCCTTCAGCGTCCCTTCAACCTGTTCAGCTTTACCTTTGAACTGATCACCCAAACCGTCCAGTTTGTCAACTAAATAGTCAATCCCGTCAGAATCTTTCACGAGCGCGTATCCTAAGATAACATTGGCAGCTAAGCTAAAACCTAGTAATAAATTTTTCATGGTAAAACCTCCTATAATTTAATTAAGTTAAATGTAACACAATCAATCATCAGGCGCAATGACAATTAATCGGCATTATCAGCGGATGACTCGACACCCGTACCGTGATATTCAGCTTGAATTATTTGTCGCAAGTCTTCGATCAATGGCTCTTTCGGATTTGCCGTTGTACATTGATCACCATACGCTAGTTCTGCCAGTCGTTGGGAGCGTTTTTCAAGCTCTGCTTCATTAACTCCCTGCGCCTCAAGACTCAGCGTTATCCCAACTGAATGTGCCAATTCGATAAAGCGATGCACAAGCGCTTCTTTTAATTCTTCATTAGTTTGCCCCGGTAACCCTAGATAGCGAGCAATCATGGCGTAATCTTGATCTGCTCGAAACGATTCATATTTAGGCCAAGTTGCAATTTTCTTTGGTTGTTTAAAATTGTAGCGAATTACATGCGGCAACGTGATGGCAATCGCAATTCCATGGGTAATCCCAAATTCTCCGCCAATTTTATGGGCAATCGAATGGGTGATTCCCAAAAAGGCATTGGCAAATGCCATCCCAGCAATTGTTGACGCCGTATGCATTTCAGCACGGGCATGTTGATCCCCATGGTAGGCAGCCGTTAAATTGTCAAAAATCAGTTTGATAGCTTGCAACGACAACGGTCTAGTATAGTCAGAAGCCATCGTTGAAACATAGGATTCAATGGCATGAGTTAGGGCATCGAGTCCCGAAGCCGCGACGGTACCCTGCGGTACACTCATTACAAATTGTGGATCGACAATGGCAACATCTGGTGTCAATGCATAATCAGCTAATGGGTATTTGACATGGTGTTGCTCGTCAGTAATAACCGAAAACGGCGTAACTTCTGATCCGGTTCCCGAAGTACTAGGAATAGCAACCATCTGCGATTTACGCGGTTTTTCAAACCGATAAACCCGTTTTCTGATATCAAGAAATTTTTGGCGGGCGCCAAAGAAATCGGTGTCTGGTTGTTCATAGATCAACCACATCATTTTAGCCGCATCAAGTGGTGACCCACCTCCAAGCGCAATGATCGTGTCCGGCTGAAAGGCCTGCATTTGCGTAACCCCGGCCTGTATCATTTCTAGGTTAGGTTCGCCGTGAATATCATCAAAAATGTAGTACTGAACCTGATTTTGACGGGCATTTAGTTCATCTAAAACCTTGTCAACATAATGATACTTAACCATTGAAGGACTGGTAACAATAAACGCTTTAGTGATATTAGGCATGTCTTTAAGATAACGAACCGAGTTTTTTTCAAAATAGATTCGTGGTAGTTTAATCCACTGCATATTATTCCTTCGCTTAGCAATTGTTTTGATGTTCAACAAATCCATGTCGGTCACATTATGCGAAATCGAATTTTCGCCCCATGAACCTGTCCCAAGGGTTAGTGACGGAGTCATATTATTGTAAAGATTTCCGATACCTCCTAACCCCGAGGGCGAGTTCACGATTACTCGCGAAGCTTTGACTGCTACCCCAAATTTGGTGGCCAGCTCATCATCGCTAGTCTGAATAGCAGCGGTATGCCCCAAACCACCGTATTCCAACAATTTTTCTACTTTCGCAATGGCATCGTTTTGATCAGTTGCCGTATAAACCGAAATCACTGGTGACAACTTTTCTCCAGACATTGGATAATCTGGTCCAATACCAGTCATTTCAACTGCTAACACCTGAGTATCCACAGGAATCTTGAGATTAGCTAATTCAGCAATCTGCTGTGCTGTGGCTCCGGCAATGGGGCCCTTGACACTCAGTCGCTCCGGATCAAACATCGCTTCCGTTAGTTGCTGTTGTTCAGCCTGCGGAACAAAATAAACTCGATTTTTTTCTAATTCGGCTTTAACTGCCGAATAAATCTGCTGATCAATTACCGCACTGTTCTCAGTGGCACAAATCATTCCATTATCAAAGGTTTTTGACAAAACCAAATCATTAACTGCTCGCAAAATGTTAGCGGTTTTTTCAATATACACCGGACCATTTCCAGGACCGACTCCTAAGGCTGGTTTCCCCGTCGAGTAAGCGGCCTTCACCAATCCTGGTCCCCCGGTCGCCAAGGTACAAGCGACGTGGGGATGATTGATCAGATAATTCGTTGCTTCCCGGCTGGGTTTAGTAATCCACTGAATGGCATCTGCAGGTGCTCCAGCTGCCACTGCTGCATCACGAACAATTTTTGCTGCCTTGATTGACGACTGCAAAGCTTGCGGATGAAACGAAAAAATAATGGTGTTTCTGGTTTTCATGGCAATAATTGCCTTAAAGAGGGTCGTCGAAGTTGGATTAGTAACCGGCGTGATTCCAGCAATCACTCCCAGTGGTTCAGCGACCTGCTGATAATCTTCCTCAGGATTATCATTGATTACGCCCACGGTTTTATCATTGCGAATACTATGCCAAATTTCTTCTGTTGCAAACAAATTTTTGATAGCCTTATCTTCTGCAACTCCGCGGCCAGTTTCTTCATATGCCAACTGACCAAGCATTTGATGGGCATCCACCCCTGCCATAACCATGGCTTGAGTGATTTTGTCAACCTTCGCTTGATCAAATTGACTCATTGTATCCAACGCTGCCTGTGATTTTTTAACTAGTTCATCGATCGTTTGTGCGACCTGATTAGTTTGAGTTTCACGTTTCATAGTGTAGCTCCTTTAAATAGATTTTGTTCAACAATTCACATATGTGTTAAAAATAAAAGCGGTTCCTGACCGCTCCGCAAAGATTAATGCGTAAAGTCGAAGACGACCCGTCCAACAATTTTACCAGCCTTCATCTTGTCAATTACCTGATTAATATGCTCCAATTTATCCGTTCGAACGATCGGTTCCACGGCGTGCTCGGCGCCAAATAAAAAGGTTTCACGTAAATCTTCGCGCGTCCCGACTAGCGAACCCGCTACTTTGATTCCATCAAGCACCGCACTGGTAATATTAAGCCCCATTTCCCCCTTAGGTAAGGCTACCGCCACCAGAGTTCCAGCTGGAGCCAAGGCTTTTACGGCATTTGTAAATGCCTGTGAACTAACTGCAGTGACCACAGCCACTTGAACGCCCCCATTTGTCTGGGCAAGCAACTGCTCAGTTGCATCATCATCATGGCGATTAATGAGAACATCAGCACCATGTTCCTTGGCAGCAGCCAGTTTTTCTGGGTCACCATCCGTTACCACTACTCGGGCCTTAAACACATTTTTGGCTAGTTGAACTGCCAAATTGCCTAGACCCCCGGCGCCAACAATTTCAACCCAGTCACCTGGTTTAGTGTGTCCTTCCTTGAGCGCTTTATAAGTTGTCACGCCTGCACAAGTAAGTGACGTTGCCTGAACGGGATCCAGCTCTGCGGGAACTTTTACCGCGTACTTAGCATCAACAATGCAGGCTTCCGCCATCGCCCCGTCCACGCTAAAGCCAGCATTTTTAACCTGCCGACACAGGGTTTCATTACCGGTAACACAATATTTACAAGTTCCATCTGCAGAGTAAAACCATGCAATTGAAACGCGATCGCCAACCTTTAGATTTGTAACTTCCTCACCAATCTGGGTCACCTTACCAACCCCTTCATGACCGATAATTCGACCAGGAACTGCTCCAAAATCACCGGCAGCCACGTGCAAATCGGTGTGACAAAGACCGCAATATTCAACCTTCACAAGGGCTTCATAGGGCTTGATTGGTCGTAACGAGACATCCTTGATGTCCACATATCCATCTGAATTTTCCCGCACAACTGCTGCTTTTACCATTATCGTTCCTCCTAAAGCTAGTTTCAAAATAAAATTTCACTTGTTAAAACATTCACATTTACAAGAATAATAATAACACCTTTGGAATTGTTTGCATACCCGGTGTTATTTTCTTAAACTTTTTTTATTAATTTAGCACAATTCTTCCGTTTACTAATGCCACCATTGCCAGTAACGCCGCTAGTGTAATGATTATCATAACTAACCATTCAAAGCTTGTCAGCTGCCGATGTTGCTCATGAGCTGCCCACCAATAAAAGACAAAACCCAAGACATATGCAATTGAACACAGCCAGAGGTACTGGAGCCCGGCAAAGATAATCCCAAGCACTTCAAATCCCAGTGCCACTATTCCGGGAACCATAAGCTTCAGCGAGTGTTGGGCCCAGCCAACTTTGATTTGGTAAGCTCCGACCAAGGCGTAACAAACTACAATGGCAGCCGTACAAAAGGAAATCGCCACTTGGTAAGCTTGATTAGTAAAAAGGAGCGAAACTAAAAACAACTGTAGTAACACTTGGGTTAACCACAGGGAATTAGCGGGCGCTCTATGCCGATTTAAACGACCAAACCACTGGGGCAAGAGATGTTCGTTGGCCATCTGACTGGTTGCCTCCACTGGTAATAGCGTCCAGGATAGCCAAGTTCCCATTACTGTCAAAATCAAAGAAATGCTGACAAACGCTCCACCCACAGGACCAAGCATTTGTTCCACCACATAGGTTAGGGCTGGATTGCCAACGTGTGCCAATTGGGCTTGCGTCAGATATCCATACGGTAACATCGAAATGACCACGTTCAAAATCAATAAGGAGATAAACCCAATAATAGTTGCTCGACTAGCATCCGTGCGACGGCGCGCACGATTAGCCATCATCGTAGCACCCTCAATTCCAATGAAAATCCACATCATGATCATAATACAGTGCTTAATTTGCTGGAAAATCCCACTAGGGGTGGCGACTGAATAGGTAAAATTGCTGCTAAAATTTTGCCAAAAATGAGCAGTAAAAATACCGGCATTAAAGGTAACGAGCCCCAAAAGAATGAAAGCCACCAAGGGAACTAACTTTACGATCGTCACAATGGAATTAATAAAAGCCGCATTTTCAACCCCGTTAACTACCAACCAGGTCAATAGCCATGAAATAATCGATGCGGTAATGATGGCTGGTCCAGAATTCCCTGATTTAAATACCGGTAAAAAGTAGCCGAGAGCCGACATCATCATCGTAGCAAAGGCAATGTTTCCAATCCAAGCTGACAGCCAGTAACCCCAACCAGATAAGAAGCCCGCAAAATTACCAAATCCTGCTTTGGCATAGTCAGAAATTCCCGTTAGTTCTGGATGGGTTTCACTCAATGACTTTAAGCTGAGGGCTAATCCCAAGATTCCAATCCCGACAATCAACCAGGCTAATAATGCTGGCCCCGGCGTAGCAACCGCTGCCAATTGCTGACTAGCGTTGTAAATCCCAGCGCCAATGCTCGAACTAATCACTAACATGATTAGTCCCACCAAAGAAACGCCGCCTTTTCTATTCATTAGTTAAAAATCCTTCCCAAATAAGCGCTTCGATTCAAAATAAGGTTAAATCGCCGAGCGTTGCCGCCATGATCGCCATAATTGCCGGTTTCCGGTTGCCCGCTTCTTGAAACTGCCGGGCGTACTTACTACGAAAAACCGTATCGGTAACCTCCAAAGCCGGACCATCTAAACCATGACATTGACTGGCAACCTGGGCAGCCGTAGTCGTATTGCCATCATGAAAAGCCGGCAAACAATGCATGAAGATCAACTGGTCAGTGGGTGTCTTAGTTTTTTCAAGTAAGGCCGAGTTAACCTGATAGGGACGCAACAAATCAATCCGTGCTTGCCAATTATGTTCACCCATGGAAACCCACACATCAGTGTAGATGACGTTAGCTGCTCGCACCCCTTTCTCAATATCTGCGGTTACTAGTGGTCGGGCTCCGCTTTGTTGCGCCAATGTCTGTGCTTTTTGCTGCACAGCCGCGCTCGGCTGCAAGGCGGGAGGCGCGACGATGTGAACGTTAACCCCCAGCATCGAACCAGTTACCAACAACGAGTTCGCCACATTATTCCGCCCGTCACCAACGTAAGCCAGATTAATTCCACGCAAATGCCCAAAATTTTCCTTAATCGTCAAAAAATCAGCGATCATCTGCGTTGGATGCCACTCGTTTGACAAACCGTTCCAAACCGGAACTTGGGCGGCAGTGGCCAACGTTTCTAAATCTTGCTGGGCAAATCCGCGATACTCGATCCCGTCTGCCAATTCACCAAAAACTCGACCGCTGTCTTCAATCGATTCCTTCGTTCCAAACTGGCTGGAGGTTGGATCGATGTAAGCCACGTGGGCCCCCATTTCAGCGCCACCAAGTTCAAATGATAACCGCGTTCTAGTGGAAGTTTTTTGAAACAGTAAAATCAGCGACTTATCATGCAGGTATTGAGGCACCCTTCCGTGTTGTTGCTTTTCCTGCTTCAACTGGCTAGCAAATTCAATTAAAGCTTCCAGTTGGGCGGGTGTAAAATCAACTTCCTTTAAAAAAGAGCGACCCTGCAAACCTTTTAATTTATTTAGCACTGTCATCAATTTGTCTCCTGTTAGTTTGCTAGCGGAGCTCGGCGAATCGGTTGTGACATGCACCGCGCTCCGCCACGTCCTCTTGATAATTCTGATGAGTGAATTTCATACACTTGGAGTCCATGCTGCCGCATCAATTCCACTGAAACGTGATTACGATCGTACGTAATTACTTCTCCAGGAGCAATCGCTAGGTTGTTAGAACCATCATTCCATTGTTCTCGTGCTGCCACTACTGGATCACCATTTCCGGTTTCCATCACATCAATTTCTGACAAATCCAACACTTCTTTCAACGTCGCCGCCAGGTCAGTTCGATGCAACAGCCGCAATTCTCCATGTGCTCCTGGTTCTAAAATATTAATGTTCAGCTCACCTGCCTCATTCATGATTCCTGGATAGACGGTAAATTGATCATAATTTACCATTGTAAAAACCGTATCAAGATGCATCATGGCATGATTATGCGGAATTTCAACGGCTACCACTCGGTCAAAGTGTGAATGAGGATTCGTAAATAATTCTCGCGCTAACTTTTCAATTGACCGCGTTGAGGTTCTTTGCGAGACTCCAATGGCTAAAACATGATCACTCAACACTAACTCATCGCCCCCCTCTAGGCGAGCATCGCCCGTCCGTCCCTGCCAGAGATCGACTTTTCCAGCAAACCGGGGATGATATTGAATAATGTATTGTGAAATCAAAGATTCTGGTTGCCGAGCGGCAAAACTCATACGATTAATCGTCAACCCCGTTCCCATCATTGCCTGCGGATCCCTTGTAAAGTAGGCATTCGGAAGTGGGTCAAGGATAAAGGGATTGGCAGCGTCGGAACCAGCCACATCATGTAAAGAAGGCCGCTTAAAACTTACCTGGTTGCGGCGGACGCCTGCATAAATCGTCGCCACCAGATCTGCCGGTGCCAAAGTATGAAAGTAAGTCATCAAATCATGCGCTGCTGACCCAGTATAATAATGTTCTCGCAAATAATCGGTTAGAAATGCATCTAAAACCTGCTCATCTTGAAAAATATCTTCCAATAATTGCTCAACATAGACCGTCTCAACCCCGTGTTTGCGGAGAGTCTGTGCAAAGTAATCATGTTCTGCAGCCGCAATCTTTTGGTAAGGAACATCATCAAAAAGCATGCGCTCCATCGTCTGTGGTGTAATATTCTCAACCTCTTGCCCTGGTCGATGTAATAACACCGATTGTAAGCGTCCAATTTCTGAGTTGACTTGAATCGCATTGTTTTCCATGATTTAAATCCTTTCCATCCTACTTCGTTTGAGGCTTGCTGATTTAATCTCTATCGCTATTATACAAGAATTACCCACAACAATTTACCGACAGTCAACAATTAATTAAAAAAAGACTTCGCAGTCCTGCGAAATCTTTGGTCGATTAGCCTTGTTCCTGTTTTTGCACCGCCAAAACTTGTTGGTAAATTCCCGTCATCCACTCAGCATAAGTTTGCTTTGGGGGCACGGTCTCCGTAATTTTGATCACCGGAACCTGGTGCTTTTTCGCTAGAGATACCATTTGACGAACCACTTTGCTATCATTTTGAGTATTGTCTACAAAAAACGCGACCTCCCGTTTTTCCAACGACGCACGCAAATCACGCACTGCTTTAGGACTCGGATCAACTTCTTTATCGATTGCATTCGCGAAACTAGCATTTGCGACTTGATAACCCATATATTTTAAAGCGTCATTAAATACCGGCTCACTCACTGCCACTTTCTGATTCAGCTGCTTAGTAGCCAGATTAGTTCGCGCTTGGTCAGCTAGATTCGTTACCGCAGCATACTTCTTTTGTTGAGCCGCTGCATTCTTTTGAAACTGTTTTTGTTGCTTGGGACGCAAATTGCGCGCCTGCTGTTCAATCTGTGTAATCATTTTTCGTGGCATTCTTGGATCAAAAAACAAGTGCTCGTTCTCACCATCGTGGCGATCTAAAACGTGGGCTGCCACCACTTGGGGCTGTTTTTGAGCAAGCTTCGCCATCCAATCATCGTAACCAATCCCATTCCAAATCAACAGATCGGCCTGTTCAACCGTATGTGCCGTTTCGGTTCCTGGTTCAAAATCGTGAGGATCAGTCGTTCCTTGCACGATGGCCGTCGCTTTTCCCTCCTGACCCAGTACTCCTTGTGCTAATTGGGCATAAACATTTGTCGAAGCAACCACTTTTAATTGGTGGTGCTGGCTACTAGCTGGTTGCTTTTTTTTACAACCAGCTAATAACAGGGGAATGAGTAAAAGGGTCCCGATCAAAACCCAGCGTCGTGTTTGTTTCATTGCGTTTCCTCCTAATCCGTGCTAACTTAAAATTGTCGAAAGTATTAAACCAGCGTTGAATTCAACTATCAAAGCATAACACTGTTACGTAACTCTTGACAACTATTTCTTTGAAAGGAGTCGCTTATCACTAATCATCATGAGCAACTAGCCACCAAACAGGTGCTACTTGAAGCCGCCACGACGGTTTTTTTAACAAAGGGCTTTGACAATGCCACTATTCGCGAAATTTGTCGCAAGGCAAATCGCACCACTGGAGCCTTTTATCAGCATTTTCAATCCAAAAACGAACTCCTGAAAATTATCCTGAGCCCACTGTTCACAGCCCTTACTAACAGCTACAAGCAGCAGCTTCAGCAGGGACTTGCCGCTATTAACAAAGTCAAGATCGGTCAAATCTGGCAGGAGTATTTGTTGAATCTTGACCCTCTGATTACAATCATCTATGCCCACCCACAAAAACGAGCATTACTCCTATTTGATGCAGCCGGTTCCCAGTACAGTGATTTAGCCGAACTGACCACCCGGTACTTCACCCAACAATTTATTGAACTGATCAATGTTATGCAGCAACAGCACGTGATTCCCTTTGAATTTCAGTTCAATTACCAAGAACTCCACTTCCGAGTCTTTGCTTTTTTTGCAACTGTCTGTGACATCCTCAAACATAACTATCAGGAAGCAGAAACCAAGGCGCTCTGTCGGGGACTCTACCAATTTTTTTATCCCGGATGGCTTACCTGGTTACAAATCAAACAGCCAGGATAACAGTGCTATCATTTTCAAAAATGCCGAAAAAGATTTATTTTTAAAATGGTATAATTAGTTTTGAAGGGGGAGTTTATTATGAAAATCATTGCTTACGGAATCAGAGACGATGAAACACCTTATTTAGAAGAATGGGCCACCCGTCATCCAGAAGTATCAGTTGCTAAAGAAACAGAGCTTTTAGATGAAACCAGTGTCGCTAAAACTGCCGGTTATGATGGGGTCGTTGCTTATCAACAAAAACCATATACAGCGACGGTTCTCGACCGACTTGCTAGCAACGGGGTCAAAGTTCTATCATTGCGAAACGTGGGGGTCGATAATATCGATCGACAAGCCGTTAAACGAAATCATCTACGGGTAACAAATGTCCCAGCCTACTCACCAGCTGCCATTGCTGAGCTAGCTGTTACTGATATGATGCGTCTCTTACGTCATTCCAAACGATTTGAAAGTAAACAACGCCAAGGAGACTTAACGTGGGCACCAGACATTGCTGAAGAAATGAATCAGCAAACGGTGGGAATTTACGCCACCGGTCGGATTGGACGGACCGTTGTCCAGATTGTTCAAGGATTTGGGGCGCGGGTCATCGCCTACGATCCTTATCCTAATGCTGAACTACAAAAGGCGGGAATCTATGTTGAGACCCCTGACGAGTTGTTTGCCCAATCTGATATCTTGACGTTACACGCACCTGCCTTAGCTGCAAATGATCATCTCATTGATGACGAAGCCATTGCCAAGATGAAACCCGGGATCAAAATTATTAACGCTGCCCGCGGGAGCCTCATTGATACGGACGCTCTGATCCGTGGACTTGACAGTGGTCAGGTTAGTGGTGCCGCTCTGGATGTTTACGAGGACGAGGTTGGCATTTTCAATACCAAATTTGCTAACTTTGACGCAATTCCTGATGATCGCTTAAAAAATCTTATGCAACGAGATAATGTATTAGTGACGCCCCACGTGGCTTTTTACACAAAAGTGGCCGTTAAAAATATGGTTCAATATGCTTTAGATGCCAATCTATCAATTCTGACAACTGGCGCTTCTGATAAAGAAGTCCAGCTATAACTTTCCATTAAACAAAAAACAAGCACTGCTTTTCGCAGTGCTTGTTTTTTTAGTAATAACGACTGCGTTCCATCGACAAACCCCGAAAAAACGGTTATGATAACAACCGTTATGCACTTAGAGGAGGCTTATATGCAACAGTTATCAATCGTTATCATCTTATTGGCAGCCCTAATTACACCGCTATTATTAAACCGTTTTCAGATTTCAGCCCTCCCAACCTCTGTCGTTGAAATTTTGGTTGGAATTGCTTTGGGCCCTAGTTTATTAAATCTAATTCAAAATGATGGGATTTTAAAAGCACTCTCTGGAATTGGCGTAATTGTTTTACTATTTTTGAGTGGCTTAGAAATTGACTTCGGCATTTTTCGACCCGGGTCCAAAAATCCTTCCCAACTTGAACAAAAACAGCGAGCCGCTGCTTCCAAATACTCTCCCCTCAAACTTGCGGGAGCTGGTTATTTCTCAATTATGGTTCTCTCCCTACTGTTAGGCTTTATCATGAAATTGACCGGACTGTTTAACGATCTTTGGCTCGCCGCCATTCTCTTTATGACGGTTTCTCTTGGGGTAGTTATCTCCGCACTAAAAGAAAGAGACACGCTTGGAACCAGTTTTGGTCAAATAATTTTGTTGATATCGGCGTTAGGAGAAATTGTTCCTATTATTGGTCTGACCATTTATGCTTCTTTATTTGGTACCAATTCCAAATCACTGTGGCTGACCCTAATTGTCTTTGCAGTTGCCGGCTTACTCTTGTACCGGTTTCGTAATTTCTTCAAACATCTCGACCAAATCAACAAATCCACCACTCAAGTCGACGTTCGCCTCGCCTTTTTCATGATTGCCCTCCTGTCACTTATCGCAGTAAGTGTCGGTTCTGAAGCCGTTCTTGGCGCCTTTGTTGGGGGAATGGTTTATAAATTACTCCAGCCATCTGAGAGCACGCGTGAAAAATTAGATTCGATTGGTTATGGATTCTTTATCCCCATTTTCTTCATTATGAGTGGCGTCGGACTTAATCTCCGCCAGTTACTCAGCACACCAAGTACGCTCCTGTTGATTCCATTGATTCTAGCCGGCTATCTCATTGCTAAACTAATGTTGTATCCCATTCTACGCCTGCGATTTAATCGTAAAAACGCTTTAGCCGGAACCGCCCTTCCCATGGCCACCATTACAATGGTGCTAGCCATCCTAAACGTGGCAGCAGAACTCAAGGTAATCACTCCCCAACAATCAGGTGATTTTTTATTGGCAGCGATTATTACTTGTGTTGTGGGTCCCCTAACCTTCAATCACTTTTTCAATCCTGCCAAGGATATCTATCACAACATCAAACTCAATATTTTTGGCGTAAACATCGTAACGATTCCCTTAGATCAACAACTAAGTCGTAGCTGGTATGATGTCATGGTTTACACCGCCAATCCCAAAAGCTATGAATCCTTTAATAGTGAAGCCAACGTCAGCTTATTACCAACGCTCGATGCCGAATACTTGAGTGACCACGGCTATTTTGATTGTGATATTGCACTTTTTGCTTATCTTGATGCTGAAAAAAACTACCAATTAGCTAAAGCAGCTAAACGTTACGGCGTGAAACGGGTAATTGCTCGCTTTGAAGATCGTAATGTTAAGAATTCACATGAAAAGGAATTAACCAGTCTTGGCGTCGAGGTTTATAACACCTTCTCGATTAGTATTGCCATGCTGCGCGAACTGATTGAAGTTCCTTCGACCTTTAACATGATTAAATCAAACGAAACGGTAATCCATGAAGTTACGCTGAAGAACCAAAACTACATTGGAATTCCCCTGCGTCAGCTCCCATTTATCGATCAAATTACGATCAATCGGATTTTTCGCAAGGGCAAAATTGTCCAGCCCACGGGCGATACGACTCTACAGCTTAATGATCGGATCATTTTTTCAACAGCTAGCCCGCACCGATCTGAAAGTAATCGGATTCGAAGTGAAATTGCTAAATTAAATTAACCAAAATAAAAGTCACGTCCACTGGTAACTGCCAGCGAGCGTGACTTTTTGTTTGCAATCTTAATTAGGCTTGAAACCGTTGTAGTGCCCGTGAAACATCTTTTGTCGCTGGATAGATTGCTTGATAGCTCTGATATAGTTCATCATATTTAGCCACGTTGAGTGGATTAGGTTGATAAACTCGCTGCGTGGTTACAAACACCTCAGCACAAGCTTGAAAATCAGGGAACCAACCGAGACCAACCGCAGCTAACATCGCTGCTCCTAAACCGGGTCCTTGTTCATTTGCGAGCTTAGTGACCGGGGTATTAAAAATATCTGCTTGCAGTTGCAGCCAGAAATCACTTTTGGCACCGCCACCAATGGCAACCACCGTATCAAAATCTGATTGCTGGCTACGATAGATATTTAACAGATCCCGAAAACTAAAAGTAATGCCTTCAATCACCGCACGGGTAAAGTCTGCGCGTTGCTGGCGAGCATCGACACCAATGAAGCTTCCCCGAATGTTGGCATCTGCATACGGTGCTCGTTCCCCAACAATGTAAGGCGTGAACAACAACCCATGAGCTCCTTTTGGTGCTTGGGCCGCTGTCTCAATCATCTCATCAAAGGATTGATCCTCGCAAAAGGTTCGATGATACCAACTCAATGAATATCCGGCTGCCAAGGTAACGCCCATCGAATAATATGCATTCGGGATCACGTGGTCCTCCAACTGGACTTGTCCCTGATACTCGTCATTTGGTTGAGCTTCATATTTTAAAATTACTCCCGATGTTCCAATGCTGGAAAGAACCTTATTCGGGGTCAAGATGCCGGCTCCTAAAGCTCCACAAGCATTATCAGCTCCACCTGCAAAAACGACCGTCTGTTGTGAAAGTCCCGAAAATTCTGCGTACTGAGCAGTAATTGTGCCAACTTTTTCTCCCGACGGTACCAATGGTGGCAAAATCCGCTTGGGGATACCACAGGCATCGCAAATAACATCACTCCATTGGTTAGTATGCAAGTCGAGCAGCGTCGTCCCGGTTGCATCCGAATAATCAATCCCCAACGTTCCCGTCATTCGATACCGAACATAATCCTTTGGCGTCAAAAAGAGTTCTGCTTGCTTCCAAATTTCCGGTTCATTTTCTTTAACCCACATTAACTTGGGTAACGTAAACCCTTCAAGGGGACGATTTCCTGTAATCTTAACAAATTGATCGCCTAACAGCTGATCAATTTCGGCACACTGTTTGGTGGTTCGAGTATCATTCCACAAAATAGCGGGTCGCAGCACTTGGTATTGCTTATCCAAAAGCACCAAACCGTGCATTTGACCGGAATAACTAATCCCTTCGATATCTTCAGGACGGATTTGATCATCAAGAATTAACCGAACAATCGCAACGGTCGTGGACATCACCCAGTCATTGGGGTTCTGCTCACTATAACCTGGTTGCGGTTGATTTAGTGGGTAGTCAAACGATTGCTGGGCTAGAATGGTTCCGGCTCGCGTTACTGCAGATACCTTTACGGCACTTGTTCCTAAATCTACTCCTAAAACACACTTGGTGGTCATTCGTCATCCTCCTGAGCTACGCTCGGCTACTGATTTTATATTGGTTACTTGGTTTAATTATAGTAAAAAAAGAGCCGTAGCCCAACCAAAAAAGTAACTAGCGCCTAATAAGTTAGGTTAGCTAGCTACTTTGATCAAACTATTTCATTGGCGAAGAACTTGGCTGTTGATATGCTACTTGGAGCTCCACATGATAATCATCGTTATTTTCCATCAAACCGTTGCGACCCAGCATCTTATATTTACCACCGGTTAAATAAGCTCCCGCTAAATATAACTTGCCTCGTTGCCGATCTAATTGCGTAACCGATTGCAAACCCACCGTTTCAATTTTACCGATCACATCGGCCTGCGCAGCGTTGATCCCAGCTCGAACCTGGTAACCGTCTGGTTGATTTTCCAATGAAAAATAGGGAATCAAAACCCCTTTTCCAATCGCCGAAACTGTTTTGGTAGTGCCATGTTTCAGCTGCCGAGTTAACTCTCGATCAGTTGTCCCCCCATAATTTTTCTGAAGCAATTGTTCATTTTCAAGCGCAATTGCCAACTGGTTTATAAATGCTTGTTGGGCGGGATTACTAACTAGCGTTGCTGGCATGGTCTCGCGATCATCGAATAAACCGTTCGCAGGAATATTACGATACTGCGTTGGTGGCGTATCAGTAGCGCTTTTGGGGTTAATATGCAGCAGTTGATAGAGCTTAGGAGTTAAATCAATCTTTGAATTACGATTCAGAAAATAATAAATGGCATTAAGATAGAGAAAATAAGCTAAGACGATAGTCACTAACAAAAACAAACTGCCGCGAACTATCACCCCATTTGTAAGAAACCGATAACTAATGTAAATCAGATATAACTCGCCCAAAAAGCCTAAAATAACGTACAGTCGGGACTTCGTTTTTGGTTCAATGTTAATGTAAGATAACCAAGAATTGATTCCATCAAGAAAACTAAACATGGTTATTGACCCCCACTCTTCTGATTTGATGTGCTAGTTCCTTGACTACCACCTCCCGTGGTCGTCGAATTAGTTGTTTTATTGGATTGTTGCGAGTTATTTGTATTTTGGTTGTCCTCATTACTCTTGGATGAGTCGGTATTTTTATTTTCCGAATCATTAGACTGCTGTGAGTTATTATTATTCTCGTTAGTCCCAGTAGTTTGGTTATTGTCCTGGTTTTGGTCTCCTGTCTGCTTATCAGACTGCTTGGTAGGCTGGTTCTGATTATCATCGGGTTGCTGCTTAGGTTGGTTCTTATTTCCATCAGAATCAGTTTGTTGATCATTAGTCTGATTGGTCTGATCATTTGACTTGTTGGGGGTCGATTGATTGGTAACTTTAGCCCCTTCCCGAGTATGCGTTACCTGGTTCGTAACCACATTAGTGGCTCCCAACCCCAATGAAATCGCGAAAATCGCAAATGGAGTTAAAAAGGGCGGTATGCGATTCATAAGCTCATCTCCTTCAAAATCGTCAGCCTTAACTATCTCAAAGAAACGTTAAAGATAGTTTAATGTTAGCTTAATTTTTCCATAATTTCGTCCAAACGTTTGACCGTCGTCTTCCAATCTTGGTTTGTTATTTGATAAAAATTACCGCTTGGAGGTAACGAAAAATTCCAGTCGCGCTGATTTTCAGGACTATCCAAACGGTTTTGAATCGCTACCAGCTGATCACCGCGAACTTGCATCCGGTGCTGTTGGACAGTCCTACTGGATAGTTGCAATACCAGCACGATCACCTGCCGACCCAGTGCCTTTACATAAGTTTGCGCCCCCGCTGTATCTAGAACAATGGAACAAATCGATCCCTTTTGCCACGCTCGTTGCAATTCCTCATACGAAGACCCATACTGATGTCCAGCATAGTGAACTTGCTCTAACAAATGTAATTTAGCAAAACTCGCTGGCGTTTCAAAATAGTAATCTCGACCCGCTTGTTCGCCTCGTCGAGGCAATCTAGTCGTGTGGGTCACAATCGCTGGAATCCCATAGGTTTCCGTTAGGTAATCTTGAACCGTTGTTTTCCCCGTTCCGGCAGCGCCGGTCAAAACAATGAGCTGCTTCACAATCGTCATCTCCATGCCGTTTACTTTAGTGACCCAGTTGTTTTAGCGACAATGCAAGCCGACCACAACATCTTATAGTCTATTCTACCGCAGTTTGAAGGTGACGTAGTCCCCAGCGCAATAAAATTGGAGATATAATGGTTGTCAAAACAATTACTAGCGTTAGTTCGGAATAAAGCCCACTGGAAAGCAGGTGTTGCTGCAACCCCAGTTGTGAAATAATCAAGGCCATCTCACCACGAGAAATCATCCCTGAACCTACTATATTACTCGTGCCCCAATCAAGACCAAACCAGTGTGCGCTCAGACCACAGCCAATCCATTTAGTTAACACCGCGACGACGGTTAAGAGCCCGACCAATGCCAATCCTTGCCAACTAGTAACCAACTTCAGATCCAGTCCAACCGAAACAAAAAAGATCGGAATTAGTAAAACTGAACCCACCAAGTTGGTACTAGCAACAATTGTTGCCTTCCCAGAGGTTCGTGCCACTGCAATTCCCGCAAAGAATGCTCCAAGGACCGCACTAAGATGCGCTACTTCGGCTAACTCCGCTAATAACAATGCAATTATCAAGCCAACGGTTGCCAGCAACACTGGATCACGAAACCGAACGACCAGCTGAATAATGGCCGGGACTAGCCATTTAATCACAATTGCTAGTCCTCCCAGATAGCAGAGCTGTTCTAAAACAACTACCCAAAGCGACTGTCCGTTAGCGCTAAACAAGCTACTAAATAAACTCAGCAAGACAATTGAAATTAAATCATCTGCAACAGCAGCTCCTAAAATCACGGTACCGCCAATGGTCTTTAACTGTCCGAATTCTTGCAACACCGCAACGCTGATGGAAACTGAGGTAGCAGCAAAAATAACTCCCCAAAAGAGGGCATCACGCAAACCTTGTTGCCAAAGAAGCCCCAACGCTGTAAATGCAAGTAATGGTAGCAACACGCCACAAACAGCAATGCCCAGCGACGCCTTGGCGTGCCGCTTAATCTGATGAAAATCGCATTCCAGTCCGGCTAAAAACATCAGGACAATCACTCCCAAGTTTGCAGCAAGTCCTAGTGCCTGTGTAGGCTGTAACCACCCAAGCACCGCCGGTCCCAAGACCATCCCAGCTAGGATTTGACCCACAACATTTGGCAAGCCGATGCGCATCGCCAGCTGCCCTGCTAGAAGCGCTGCCACTAACAATCCAGCTAAAGATCCCAATTCACCCATAGTAACCTCCGTCTTTTACAGTCAATCAAGTTTAAACCGATCTCTTCTAGCATACCAAAATTAACCACGCCCAGAAAAAGCGTGCCTTTTTGAGAAATCCGCTGGTCGCAAAAAGAGCTGAGCGTGGTATGATTAAAAATAAAGTTTGAAAGCGGGGATTTAAAAATGAAACAAGGAACGACCATTATAACACTCGACAACGGCTACCATTTATGGACGAATACCCAAGGAACCGGATCAATCCACTTACTAGCCCTTCACGGTGGCCCAGGAGGAACCCATGAATACTGGGAAGACACCGCACAACAACTCAAAAAACAGGGACTAGATGTCCAGGTTCACATGTATGATCAACTTGGATCATGGTATTCAGACACCCCTGATTGGGACAATCCGGAAGTTGCCAGCCAGATTCAAACCTACGATTATTATGTTGATGAGATTGAAGAAGTCCGTCAAAAGCTTGGAATCGACCAGTTTTACCTGATTGGTCAGTCTTGGGGAGGAGCCCTCGTTCAACTGTATGCTGCTAAATACGGTCAACATTTGAAGGGCGCTATCATTTCTTCTATGGTTGATCGCATCTCAGACTATACAGACCATCTCAACCAGATTCGCAAGACTGCTTTAAGCCCTACTGAACTTGAATACATGCAACAGTGTGAAGCAAATAATGATTACGATAATGATCGCTACCAGCAGCTTGTCGAAAAATTAAATGACGCTTATGTTGATCGCAAAAAACCAGCTGCAATTGCTCACCTAGTCAACACCATGAGCGTCCCCCTTTACAATGCATTTCAAGGTGACAACGAATTCGTAATCACCGGTAAACTTGGGGAATGGAACTTTACTGACCACCTTAAGGATATCAAGGTTCCAACGTTAGTCACCTTTGGCGAACATGAAACCATGCCACTAGCAACGGGACGCCGAATGGCTGAAATGATCCCTAATGCGCAGTTTGTTTCAACCCCAGAGGGTGGTCATCACCACATGATTGACAACGCTCCGGTTTACTACCAACACTTAGCCAACTTTTTGCAATCTGTCGAGGCGGGAACTTTCAATCAAAAATAGCTAACCAAAAAGGCTCTGCTCGCTAATCCTCCATCATCGAGGGTTGGTAGCAGAACCTTTTTAGTTAGAAGCCCACATCGTCATTTCATTAATCAGCTGTTGTTTAAGTTCATGCGACGCAAACGAAGCCTGAACCGCGTTAAGATTGCACTGGAGCAGCTGCTCACGGGTTAAACCATTTGTTTGCGCTAACCCAAAATATTCCTCCGTTAAAGTCGTATCAGAAACGGTCCGATTATCAGTATTAATACAAAGTCGCTGTCCTTGACTCAGCCACCGTTGCAACGGGTATGCGGATCGAGTCGGAAGCGCGCGCGTTTGGACGTTACTGGTGGGACAACCTTCGATACAAATTTGACGCTGTTGCAATAATTTTTCCAAACGATGGTTCCCATGCGCTGCAATCCCATGACCGATTCTAGTACTTCCAGCCTGCACGGCATCCCAAATATTCTGAGCACAGCCACATTCACCGGCATGTAACGTCAAACCAACCTGCTGCCCCGTCACGATTAAATTAAGTGGTGCCTGATATTGGTTAACAAAATCTGGTGCTTCCGGACCAGCCAAGTCCACACCTGCAACTTGGTCATGTAGATCGGCTGCGGTGGCAAATACTTGCTCGACCATTGCTTCGTCATCCGTCCGCATCCCACAGACTAAAATATTACCATGGATCTGATACACAGCCTCTGCCTCAGCAATTCCAGTCGCCACTGCTTCAATTGCATCAATCACGCTTAGCTCCCCCGCCGTGGAAAGCGTTGGAGCAAACCGTAACTCAAGGTATCGAACCCCGTCTTGTTCAGCTTGTTCCATCACATCATAGGCCGCCCGCTTCAAAGCAGGTGCTGTTTGGAGGTATGGTAACACGAAATCAAAGGTTTTCAGGTAATCAGCTAAATTTTTCCCATCAGCCGGTCCAACCATCTTTCGAGTCAACTCCATCAAATTACTTTCAATCTCCATGTTTTGTCCCCGTGCAATCTGTCGCAAGGTATGTGGTCGAATTGAACCGTCTAAATGACAATGAAGTTCGGCTTTTGGAAATCTTTGAATCTCAGCACGCGTTAGCATTCACATCTGTCCCTTCTGAAAAAATAATTTAAATTGTTATTATGTTAATGGAAATCCTCCCTACTTGCAACCAAATTTTTACCTTCGCATTAAAAAAAGAGCGAACAATAATCAGTTCACTCTTTTTTATTATTCGTTTATTTCAAGCTAAGTTTTTCGACATCAATGACTTTGTCAGCCAGTCCTTCATAGAAACTTGCTTCATGACTGACCACAATTGCATTCCCCGGAAAGCGCTTAATAGCTAATTTGAGAGCTTTTTTCGTTTCATCATCTAGGTGATTGGATGGTTCATCTAAGATCAAAAAATTACTGGCAACAAATTCTAAGAGCGTTAACTTCACTTTAACTTGTTCCCCACCCGAAAGCATTGCCAGCGGTTTAAAGGCGTTTGCCGCCTCCATTCCTGACCGTGCCAATTTGCTACGAATTTCTTTTTGAGTTAACCGTGGTTGTTGGTCTTGAATCAACTGCATAGGAGTCTGTTGTGGGTCATCCCACACCAAATCTTGACTAAAATAGGAAACCTTGGCAGAAGGAGAAAAAGTTGCCGAACCTCCAAGTGGAGCAATAATTCCCAGAATGCTTTTAATCAAGGTTGATTTCCCCACTCCATTAAAGCCCTGCATTCCCACCTTTTGATCCGTATCCACCGAGAAAGTTACCGGCTGCAATAACGGTTGCTGATACCCGACCGACAATTGGTTAACAACCAGAGCATTTTGAGAGCCCGTTTCTAGGTAAGGAAAGGAAAATTCCGCTTGGGTATTATTTTTCGGTGGATCAATTCGATCCATGCGATCCAGCATCTTTTCTCGTGACTTAGCCATATTAGAATGACTACCAGCTTTGTTTTTTTGAATAAACTTTTCTGCTTTTTCAATCTGAACTTGCTGTTTTTCAAATTCCCGTTGTTGGGTCTTTTCTTTTTCATTACGTTGCCGCATCGCAGATTTAAAGTCACCGCGATACTTAGTGATTTTACCAAAGGCCACATTAACAATACAGTTAGTAACCGCTTCTAAAAATTCATAATCATGAGAAATAATGATGGCGGAACCCGAAAATTGATTTAGGTAATCTTCTAGCCAGTTAATGTGCGCTGTATCTAAATAATTGGTTGGTTCATCTAAGAGCAAAACATCTGGATCTTCCAAAATTAGCTTCGCTAAAATAATCTTGGACCGCTGACCACCACTCATCGTGGCAATCTCATGATCCCGGCCAATATCATCAAGTCCTAGTCCAGTAATAACCTGTTCCACTTTGGTCTCAAGCTCATAAAAATCACTGGCTTCTAGTTGTTCAGAAATTCGTCCCGCCTTTTCTAAGTAGGACTCGTCCATCGTTGTTGCATATTCATTGTATAAATCAGTCATCCGCTGATTCAACTGGTATAAATCTGCAAAGGCCGTGTGTAAAAAGTCAACTAGGGTGGTCTCTTTGGGAATATCTACATACTGATCCAAATATCCAATTCGAATATCCTTTTGCCAATTGATCCTACCTGACAGCGGAAGTTCCTGTCCCGTAATCAATTTAATTAGCGTCGACTTCCCGACCCCATTTTGGCCAACGACCCCCATGTGCTCACCCTTATTGAGTTGAAAATTTGCGTCTGCATATAATTTTTTATCTGCAAAACTCATGCTTAAGTCAGTAACATCTAATAGGGCCATACGCTCATCTCGCTTTCGTTGCAATCCATAATAAATATTTTACCAAAATTTGAGAGAATCTTACAGTATGTTATACTAGCAATTATCTTTTTTAGAAAAGGAGATGCTCCCGTGAGAGTACACGACATTGCTCAACTCCAAATTCATGTCCGTGATTTGGAAACGACCCTTCAATTTTATCATGAAGTTCTTGATTTACCAGTGCTCGTTGCTAATCAACACGAAATATGCTTTCAATTAGGGAAGCAACGACTTCATTGCCAACTAATCGATCCCCAGAAGCTAGGACCTGCGCATCCCACTTGCGGAGCTGCTTTTTTTAGCATTCTCATCAAAGATTCATTAACTGATCTAGCCGCTCATCTAGCTAACTATGCCATCCCGATCGTCAAGGGGCCGTTAACCATAAAGCATGGTAAACAACTCCAAACGGCGCTCTATATTAATGATCCAGACGGTAATCTAATTGAAATTGATGAACAACACCCCTCAAATGTTTACTCAGAAAGGATTTAATTAACGTTTATGAATAACAACAATCCAGCTAAAATCACTAAAACCAAGATGTCACTTTTTAGCGTTGTCATGTTAGCCCTCAGTTCGATCATTGGGTCCGGATGGCTCTTTGGTTCATGGGAGGCGGCCAAAATTTCCGGTCCGGCGGCCATCATTTCCTGGATCATCGGTGCCATTGTAATCGGAATTATTGCTTACATTTATATCGAACTTGGTACCATGTTTCCAGAAAGTGGGGGGATGAGTAAATACGCCGGTTACACCCACGGACCCCTACTAGGTTTCATTGCTTCGTGGGCTAACTGGGTCTCTTTGGTAACCTTGCTCCCTATCGAAGCCGTTGCCGCAGTTCAATATATGAGTTCTTGGCCGTGGAGTTGGGCCAATTGGACCCATGGATTCGTTAGTAATGGTACCGTAACTACGAGTGGCTTACTAGTAGTTTTCTTATTCATTTTGATTTTTACATTACTAAACTACTGGTCAGTGAACATCTTGACGAAATTCACAAGTCTGACGTCCATTTTCAAACTCGTCGTGCCCTCTGTGACCATTATTATGTTGTTACTATCAGGGTTTCATCCGGAAAACTTTACCATGGCAGCGGCCGGTGGCTTCTTTCCCTATGGATCGGCGCCAATTTTTGCAGCCACTACGGTTTCTGGAATTATTTTTTCTTACAACGCCTTTCAAACGGTGATTAACATCGGGGATGAAATTCAAAATCCTAAAAAAAATATTTGGCGGGGAATTGTGATTGCCCTAATTATTAGTATTGCCATTTACGTTTTGTTGCAATTTACCTTTATTGGTGCGATCGAGCCACAGATGCTCGCAAAAGTTGGCTGGAACGGCATCAATTTCAAATCACCATTTGCCGATTTAGCCATTATGTTAAACATTAACTGGTTAGTGATCCTTCTTTATCTTGATGCCTTTGTTTCACCGTTTGGAACGGGGGTCTCCTTTGTGGCCTCGACCAGTCGAACGCTGGCGGCGATGACCCAATCGCACCACATGCCTAAGTTCCTCGGAAAAATCAATCAAAAATGGGGCACCCCCCGAATTGCCATGATTGCCAACTGGATTATTAGTTGTCTGTTAGTATCTGTCTTTAAAAACTGGGCGATTCTTGCCAGCGTAATCTCAACCTCCACGTTGATTGCTTATGCGACCGGACCCGTGACCCTAGCTGCCCTTAGAAAACACGCTCCCCAATTCAAACGTCCGGTTCGGATCAATGCCTATAAAATAATGGCTCCCCTAGCCTTTGTTTTAGCCAGCCTGGCAATTTACTGGGCAATGTGGCCGACAACGATGGAGGTTATCATCGTGATTGCCCTAGGCCTACCATTCTATTTCTTTTACGAAGGAAAGTTAAACTGGTCCAACACCAAACAAAAATTTGCTGGAAGTTGGTGGATGATTGCTTATCTGTGTTTCATGGCCGGGTTTTCCTACATTGGATCTACTCCCTTTGGCGGACAGAACTGGATTCATTACCCCTTTGACTTTCTTGTTATCATTTTAATGGCCCTGGTTTTCTATTACTGGGGAGTTCACAGCTATCAAAATACTGCCGAAATGACGGATGCCCAATCCGTTAATGATCGCGTTAAAGAGCACTAGCGATTGATACTTCAAACTTTATCGGCTTAATGTGCTAATCTTTTAGTGATTGGAGGAATGAAATGAAAAACGAATCGTCAGAGCACCGTTATCGGCACTATGATTTCAACACTACGCAAACACGACAACAAAAACATCGACCCGTCCGCATCTGGCCTTGGATCATCGGGCTAGCCGTTGTGGTCCTTGCATTAGCCATCTCCGCCCGTTTTATCATCCATCGAACCCAGCCTACTAATTCAACGTCCCAACCTAGTACCACAAAGCCAACTTCTAAAAAATCACAAACTAAGCAGTCTCCCCCACCAAAACCACGCGGGGAGCAAGCGCAAAATTCACCATCCCAAACTTCAAATCAAAATAATGAGCAAGCAACTCCAACCCGCACAACGAACACCCCGGTGACCAAAAAAGCCACAGCTACGCCAAGCAAGCCTGCTGATCAAAGTGAATCACCAAGAAGTGACCCATCAAACTCAACCTCATCAGAGTTTGCGCAACCGCATGTTTTTGATTCAGTTGTCGATGCAAAAAACTGGGCTAGTGCAACACAAAATAACTGGCTCGCCGCTGGATACAATAACTACACCATTACGCAAAATAGCCAGGGCTTCTACGTGCTGACGTTCGAACGGTGATTGGTTGTTTCAAATTAATTTTTTCTTACCGCCCTTTTTAGGTTATAATGACCACAGGAGGGGTTCCAATGAAAATTCAAGTACCACTATCAAACGGTTATCTTCCTGATGCCTATACAAAGCACGCATCTGCTAATTATCAGCTTCATCATCACCCAATAACTTCATTTCCAATTACATTTGAGGATGTCCCAAAAACAGCTGTTTCATTAGCCTTGGTGTTACTTGACGATGATGCCATTCCCGTTTGTGGTTTTACCTACATCCACTGGGTGGCAGCTAATTTGCCCGCCACGCTCACTGAATTACCTGAAAATGCCAGTCAAAGTGATAAAGTTGCGATGACTCATGGTAATAATAGTTTGGCAGGTAACCTTGTCCAAGAAACTGATCCGCGCCTTTTTCAGCATTATTTGGGTCCCATGCCGCCAGATAAGGAACATCAATATCAACTAACTGTCTATGCGGTTGACCAAAAATTGCCACTTACTGATGGTTTCTGGTTGAATCAACTTTACCAACAGCTAGAAGGACACGTTCTTGCCTCGGCATCCATTAAACTGCCAGTCAAAAATTAGGAGGTTGCATATGCAAAACGAATACAAGCGCATTTTAGTTCCCGTTGATGGTTCCAAGCTAGCGGAAGCAGCACTTCAAAAAGCTTGCGAAGTTGCTCAGCGGAATAACGCACGAATCGATGTCTTGAGCGTTTTAAATACTACTAGTTTCGGTTTCTCCTACGGTGCCATTGATGGTAGTACGATCACGCAGATGGTCGATGACGAATTAGCCTATCTCAAAAAAATTACTGAGCGAGCTAGCCAAAAAACCGGTGTAAAAGACATCCATTATCACGCTCGGTTTGGTAGCCCTCGCAACGTCATTACCTATGACTTTACCCATGATTACCAAATCGATCTAATCATGATGGGCGCTACTGGCAAAAGTACTGCCGAACGAATCTTAGTTGGGTCAGTGGCTAGCTTTGTTAATTCACACGCTCCCTGTGATGTAATGATTGTAAGAACTAACCTAGATAACGAACCTATCAAGTAGCAAATGATTAACGAATGCTTGCTGAATTTTGCTTTCGGTAAGCATTTTTGTTTGGTGTTAAAACATCCCCCCACCAGGAGCCCGGCGGCTTGTTTACGGATATTTAATAATTAGTTCCGGCGTTTAACTGGTAAATTTGTAAAATATCCGTAAAATTAAGTACTAGTGTCTGAACTTTTAAAATTAAAGGAGAAATATCCATGTGTGGATTTTGTGGTTACGTCAACAAAAATGGAATTCCCAAACAAACGATTAACGAGATGGCAAATAAAATTAAACATCGTGGTCCAGATGATGATGGTTATTTTCAAGATGAAAATATTTCAATGGGCTTTCGGCGGCTTTCAATTATCGATCTAGCTCACGGAGCCCAGCCGATGTTTGGTGATCATGAAACCAGCGTGCTAACCTTCAACGGTGAAATCTATAACTACCAAGAACTACAGCAGGAACTAATTGCTGACGGGCAAACCTTCAATACTGATTGTGATTCAGAGGTACTGGTGCGTGGCTACGAAGCCTGGGGTCCTGATAAGTTATTAAGTAAAGTCCGCGGAATGTTTGCCTTCGTCATCTACGATGAAAAACAAAATCAAATTTTTGGTGCTCGCGATCATTTTGGCATTAAGCCCCTCTACTATTACGATGATGGCACCAATTTCATGTGGGCATCTGAAGCAAAAGCCTTTTTAGCTAATCCTAACTTCAAAAAGGAATTTAACGAGGCTCTCTTAGCGATCCACTTGAGTTTTGAATTTATTCCGTCTGCCGAAACCCTCTTCAAAAACGTTTATAAAGTAATGCCTGGCGAATACTTTATTTACAAAGATGGTCACAAAGAACTGCACCGCTACTATCAGTTTAATTATGATCACATTGATCATTCTCAAACAATCGATGGTGCAGCTGACGAGATTAAAAAGCTGGTCGCAGAGTCTGTTAAAGCTCACATGATTGCGGATGTTCCTGTCGGCAGTTTTCTTTCTAGTGGGGTTGACTCTAGCTACGTTTTCAATGAAGCAGCGAAAGTTAAACCTATCCATTCCTTTTCATTGGGATTCAATAACTCCAAATTTAGTGAACTGAGCTGGTCAACGAAATTTGCTAAGGAGATTAACCAGGAAAATACTCCCCTTACAATTGATGGTGATGATTATTTTAATCTACTACCAACCATGATGTACTATATGGACGAACCGCTTTCTAATCCCTCGGCTCCCCAGTTGTTTTTCTTATCTCGAGGCGCGCGTAAGGATGTCCCGGTTACACTTTCTGGTGAAGGGGCCGACGAATTCTTTGGTGGCTACAACACCTATCTAGAGGCTTTCACCTTTGAGCGCTACCAGAAAATAGTTCCTGGTGTCATTAGGCGAGCCCTTGGAAAGGCTGCCAGTATTTTCCCAAGATTCCATGGGCGCCGGTTCTTAATTCGTGGTGCCGAACCCCTCTGGCGAAGATATTATCGGGTGAACTACGTCTTTGATGAAGTTGATCGCCAAAAAGTTTTAAAAAACCCCGCCTTAAATCGAGATACTGCCAAGTACACCAAGCATCTCTTTGATGCTGTGGCCGATCAAGATGAGGTTACGCAAGAACAGTATTTTGATATTAACACGTGGCTGCCCTTTGATATCCTGCAAAAAGCAGATCGAATGAGCATGGCTAATAGTTTGGAAGTCCGAACTCCCTTAGTTGATAAAGAAGTTGCTGGCTTTGCCTCCACGATGCCAACCAAGACGCGAATCACTTTTGAAAACAAACAGCCAATTACGAAAGCTGCCTTTCGCAAAGCTGCCGCATCACAAGTGCCTAAGGTCGTAGCTGATAAGGAAAAGCTTGGCTTTCCGTCTCCAATTGCTCAGTGGATTAATGATCCGAAATACCACGAGCGAATTGTGACAGCGTTCCACTCTGATATCGCCGAAAAGTTTTTTAATGTTGACCAACTCGACTATATTTTGGAACAGCACGCTCATGGAAAATCGAGCATGCAAAAGATTTTTACGATTTATACCTTTATCCTTTGGTACGGAGTTTACTTTCCAGAGGCTACTAATACTAAATACGCTGACGACGTGGTCCTAACGCCCACCGATCTCTAAGCTATAACCGGAGCCGCCATTAATGCGGCTCCCTTTTTTATGCCACAAACCGGCTCTAACCTTAGCAACATGCTATAATTAAGCTACTTTATCCTCAGGAGGACTTTATTCATGGACGTCAATACTAATGAATTACGCGATCGCTTTTTACGATATGTCAGGGTCAACACCCGATCTAATCCCACGTCACAAACCATTCCCTCCGATCAAAAAGAGGTCGCTTTTTTAGCTGACCTCAAGGAGGAATTACAGAAACTTGGCCTTCAAAACGTCCGGACCAATAAACAAAGTGGCTATGTTTTTGCTGAATTACCAGCAACGGACGATGCTCCTCGTGCTACCCTCGGGTTAATTGCTCACGTAGATACGGCTGATTTCAATTCTGAACACGTCAATCCACAAATAATCAAAAATTACGACGGTCATTCGGTTATTAAACTTGATGCCACCGGTAATTACCGCCTCGACCCAGCGGTCTTTCCCAACCTTAAAAATTATACCGGTCAAACCCTCATTACCACTGATGGCTCAACTCTTTTGGGAGCTGATGATAAGGCCGGAGTTGCAGAAATTATGACGGCACTACAGCTTCTTAAAGCCCATCCCGAGACAAAACATGGGCGAATTGTCGTTGGATTTGGTCCCGACGAGGAAATTGGTACTGGGGCTGACCACTTCGATGCTAACGATTTTGGGGCTGATTTCGCCTATACAATTGATGGCGGCCCGCTTGGCGATCTGCAATACGAAACCTTCAATGCTGCCGCTGCAACGGTTACTTTCAAAGGAACTAATGTGCATCCATCTGAGGCAAAAGACGTGCTGGTGAATGCATCACAACTAGCCATTAATTTTCACGAGCAACTGCCTAAGCATGACCGACCAGAACACACGGCCGGTCGCGAAGGATTTTTCTTCTTGACAGACATCGCTGGCAACTGTGACGAAGCGACCCTAAACTACATCATTCGTGACTTTGACCGGCAAAAATTTGAAGACCGCAAACAACTCTTCACTAACTTAGTTGCTCAGCAAAATCAACAATTTGGAACCCCAAGAGTCCACTTAGAGTTAACTGACCAATACTACAATATGGGTGAAGTCCTAAAAAAAGATCTAACGCCGGTCGAACTTGCCAAAAAAAGCATGGAACAGGTAGGAATTACTCCTCATATTTTCCCTGTCCGTGGGGGTACTGATGGATCCAAAATTTCTTTCATGGGCATTCCAACCCCAAATATCTTTGCCGGTCCGGAAAACATGCACGGTCGTTTTGAATTTGTGTCATTACAGACCATGGAACAGGCAGTTCGCGTTATTATTCAATTAGCGCAGGCAGTTCCCACCAGATAAACCATTTAAGGGCGATGAAATTCCCCCTAACAATTTAGAAAAAATTAGAGCCCCCGAAATCTCAAAGTCAAGATTTCGGGGGCTCTAATTTTTTAGGCTATTTAAATTGAATTTTAACGTACTCCTGATATTTAGGAAGCGATTGCATCAGTTCTTGATGAGTTCCGTGGCCACTAACTTGACCATCATCAATAAAGTAAATCTCGTTAGCATCCACAATCGTACTCAGCCGATGGGCGATAATCAAGGTGGTACGGCCAGCCATCAACTGATTCAGCGCTTTTTGCACCATGGCCTCTGATTCCGAGTCCAGACTAGCGGTAGCTTCATCAAGCATTAGAATTTGGGGATTGCGCAGAAATGCGCGGGCAATCGCTAAACGTTGTCGTTGTCCTCCACTAACTTTAACTCCTCGTTCCCCCACTTGGGTATCGAGCTGCTGATCCATTTGACGAACAAATTCATCGGCATAGGCCAGTTTCAACACATGCCAGATTTCATCATCGGAATAGTCCCCTGCCAGTCCATAAGTCAAATTATGGCGGATCGTTCCAGCCATAATCGCTGAATCTTGACTAACAAACCCTAACTGCTGGCGCCAACTCTTAAGATTTAAATCGTGAATATCTTGTGTCCCGATTTTAATGGCACCGGCTGTGGGCTGATAATACCGCTCAATCAAATTAAGAATCGTTGATTTTCCACTCCCAGATGGACCAACAAAAGCTACAGTAGTATTTGGTTTAGCCGTGATGTTAATATCGGTCAAAATCGGTTGCCCTGTTTGATACGAAAAATCAACATGTTCTAGATTCAACGGCTGATTAGCAACCACAGGGATTGTCGGCTGGGAAAAATCTTCTTCGGTCTCTGCTAACAACTCCTGGATATGCTCTGTTGCTCCACTCGCTTTTGCTACCCGAACTGAAAATTGTCCTAAAATCGAAACCGGGGAGATCACCTGAAATAAATACATCAAAAAAGCAAATAACGTTCCCATCGTCATCGTTCCGGTTGCCACCCGGTGAGCTCCATAAGCTAATAGTCCTACCATTAAAGCCATCATCGTGGTTCCCATCAATGGCCCAGCGATTGAGTTGTAAATGGCTTCCTTTAAACCGATTTGATATAAATGATTAATGCTTTGATGTCCCGTCGTTACCTCGTACTGTTCCGCATTTGATGCTTTTACTAGCCGAATCTCACTCAAAGTGTCATCCACCTGACCATTGAAATCCGCAAGAGTCTCCTGGCGAGCATGTCCCACTTTCATTGTCTGGCGCATAATCGGGCGCATCATAATGAAGACTCCCGGCACAACAATGAACATAATCAGCGTCATTCGCCAGTCCATCACCAACATGAAGAAGAAAGCTCCCACCAGTTGAAAAATAGCGGTAACGGCATTGGGGAAAAAGTTAGATAATAAATCCTTAATCTGGTCGGAATCATTAACTAATCGTGAGGTCATCTGTCCAACCTTCACGTTATCAAAATACGTAATTTTTAGATTAATCAATTTTTCCCATAAAATTTGTCGCAATTTTGCAACTACTTGCTCACCAAAGGCTCCCAAAAAAGTCCCAGAAATTGCGCTAATAACTGCGCTAAGGATAAACAGCGCAATGATAATTGCCAACAAGGTGCCATTTAGCCCCTTGCTAAATTCGTTAACCAACAGTTGCGCAAACTTAGGCACTACCAGTTGCCCCAGGGTAGCGATTAACCCTAACGTTAAACCAACCAGCAACTGCCAATATTGGGGTTTCGTTTGGCGGATCAAACCAGCAAAGCTTCGAATTTTAAACTTACCAGTTTTCTGATTATCTTGTTTTTTCAATACCTGCCTCCAAGCCATAAGCTCATATTATTAATGTGGAAATAACGTCAATAGAAAAAGAGACTTCCAACCAGTACCAGTGGTAGGATGTCTCCAAGTGTCTCATCGGCATGGGCAGCAACGCTTCAATTACCGCCCAAAATGCGCTCCCCCGGAATCGAACCGGGATTATGAGGACCGAAATCTCATGTGCTATCCATTACACTAGGAGCGCCCAATAGTTTAATTGTAGCCTATTTTGCAAAAAATTCAATCTTTATTTCTTAACCAGCTGACCATTCTGAAGTGGGGTGCTAATTTAACCCCGCACACCGAGCTATCGACCCCCGGCAATCTGTTGGGCAGCGGTTTCTAAGTCCAAGCGTAACTGCAGTGCATCTGCTTTAAAGTCTGCCACTAGATCAATGCCACGAGCCTGATACGTCCCCAACTGTTTTCCGGTCACACTTGAAAAAATCAAAGTTCGGTCATCGGCCAGTGTAACGGTATCATAGAATCCCTCTTCTGCTGCAATTAAATACTGCTGGAGCAGTTGTTGCACGGTCTGTAGAATCAGGGTGCGTTCGGTTATCTGGTTACCAGCAGCGGCTTGCCGACCGAGCTCTTGGTTAATTTCTTCCATATTTTCTGGAATCGCCATTGATTTCTCCCCTTTAATTCAATAATCTGATTTATTATAACCCAATTTACTGAATATCTGAAAGAAAGCAATTTTAATAAACGTATGCTAAAGTAGGGCTGAAAGGAATGATATTATGCACATTGGCATTATTGGCGCTGGTCCGCGAGGTCTCATTCTCTTAGCAGACCTTTTACAGGCAGCATCACAAACAGGGAAACTCTCAATTTCACTTTTCGATCCCAATCCAATTGGGGGCAAAGTTTGGTCCCCAACCCAACCTTTGGATTACATTATGAATTCACCAGCACAACTAGTAACCCTATTTAATGATAATCAACCCGGTGCAAACTTCTATGAATGGACTCAGAGCAAGGTTGCTCGTGACTTCGTTACCCAGGAAAACTATCAGCATGACTTTTTGGCGCTGATGGAGCAGTTACAGCCAAATGACTATGCTCCGCGAGCTCTCTTTGGTGTTTATTGTCAATGGTTCTATCGCCAACAATTAAACCGGTTGGTCCCACAGCAGCAAGTTACTTATTTACCAACCACGGTCACCGCCGCCCAACCAACTTCCACTGGGTTCATCCTGGTGACTCCCAAACAACAAATCAATGTTAACAAACTAGTGATTAGCTCTGGAAATGTTGCAAATCAACTAACAAAAACTGAACAAGCGCTTCAGGACTATGCAACCGCCCATCAGCTAACCTATCTTGGTCCCAATCACCCCAACGAAGTTGATTTGACTAACATCAAGCCTAAAACTAATGTCATCATACGGGGGATGGGTCTTTCGTTTTTTGACTATCTTAGCCAACTTACAACTGCTCGGGGTGGTCGCTTTACCCGGAGTGGGGACCACGGTTTGACATATCATCCTTCTGGTCAGGAGCCCCATATTATTGCGGGATCTAGACGGGGAGTGCCTTATTATCCAAAACCAATCAACCAAGCCCAAGTTGGGGAACAACGACCTGCTATTTTTTTAAATCCTGCTCACATCCAGCAGGGATCAGTTGCTGGCAAGTTGCCATTTAAAACTTTTATTAACCTCGTCCAAGCAGAAATTGAGAACGTCTACTATCGCATCATATTGCAAAACAATCATCCCCAATCTGATGTCGCTGAGTTTAGCGCTGGCTTTGCGGCTGCCGCTGATCGCACAGCCTTCTTAAACAACTACCACTGGCATCCCGGCGAGCGACTGGATTGGAAAACCATCCTAAATCCTGTCGCTGGAACTAAAATTACGAACATTGCCGATTACCAACAGACCCTCCAAACTTGGCTTGCCAAGCTGGTGGCCGATGCTCGGCAAGGTTCAAATCATGCTCCCATTACAGGCGCACTTGCCACGCTGATCGATCTACGAACCACTATTCAACGGCTAGTCACTGACCAGGCCTTTACCGATCGTGATTATGTAGAAAAATTTCTTCCGAGCTTTAATTCATTTGCCGGATTTCTAACTGCTGGTCCACCAGTCGCACGCTATGATGAACTGATGGCTTTAATGCGGGCTGGAATTGTAACAATTCTTGGACCACAACTTCAGGTGGTCGGAGTTAAACACCAATTTTTGGCTCGTTCCAAATTTTATCCAGATGAACCTTTCCTTGCTCAGGCAATAATTGAAGCCCGGTTACCTAGTGCCAATTTAAAACGGACCACGAATTCTTTATTAGTTTCTTTGCGAAAACAAGGTATTATCACTGCCTACCAATTTCATCCTGAGAACAATGAAACCGTTACTAGTGGAGCAGTAAAGACTGACTTATCCACCTACCATCCGATTAATCAGCAAGGAAAGCCAAATGATCAACTTTACGTCTGGGGTGTACCCTTGAGTGGCATTGAGTGGATGACAACTACTTTGCCACATCCTGCCGTCCATGATCATAATTTTTCCGTTGCCGATTTGATTACCGAACAACTGTTAGCGAATCCCGCTGCTTCATCATAAAGAGAAGACGAATCATCGTGATTTCACCGTTCACCATCGTTAATCTGAGGTAGCCTACTTAAAAACCTTTATAAATTAAAAAACCGCTCACACTGTGGGCGGTTTTTATTGTCATTACACTATTTTTGAACTTGGACAATCAATTTACCACGTACGTGACCAGCCTTAAGCTGATCGTAAGCAGCTCCCGTTTCTTCCCAAGGAAAAACCTTGGCAATCACTGGATGTAATTCATCGTGGGTGACCCAATCAGAAATTATTTTCAGTTGGGAACCGCTTGGATGCATCAATAAAAACTGGTATTTAGTTTGCTTTGCCCGCGCTCGTCGCTGTAATGGGTAACTAGCCGCCGCAAACATTAATTCTTTCAAAATCCCCAGCTGCTGTGATTCCGCGAGTGCTGCAGTTGGGACCCCACTGATACTAATAACTTGACCACCAGGACGCAAAATCTGAAAACTATCCTGCAAGGCCCGACCACCCAGCGTATCGAAAACCAGATCATAGTCATGAAGCACCTGTGAGAAATCCGTCTTTCGGTAATCAATCACCTGATCAGCTCCAAGTTGGCGCAAAAAGTCAGCATTTTCAGCACTAGCGGTCGTGGCAACAAAAGCTCCCATTCGTTTGGCCATTTGAATGGCCAACACACCAATTCCACCAGCTCCAGCTTGAATTAGCACCCGTTCTTGGGGTTGGAGATTTGCGACATCATGAAGCACTTGGTAACTGGTCAGACCGGTTAACGGTAGCGCGGCTGCTTCCGTAAAACTCAGTTTTTCTGGTATTTTAGCAACCTGTGTTGCTGGTACCGTGAGATACTCAGCCAAGGTTCCCGCATGCTGGTGATCAGGACGTCCATACACCCGATCACCGACCGCAATACCGGTAACTTGCTTTCCAACGGCGACTACTGTCCCCGCGAACTCATTGCCCATGGTGAGGGGCAACTTCGCTTTCATCAGTGGTTTCATTTTGCCCGCCTGAATTTTGTAGTCCACGGGATTCAAACCGACCGCCATAACGGCTACTAAAAGCTCATCTGCCGCTGGTTGCGGGGTAGCTACGGTAGCAAAAGCTGCTGGTCCTTGATAACTTTTAAATTGATAAGCTTGCATCTTAGTTGAAATTTCCATCATAACCTCCGTTATTGCATAAATCTAATGGTGACCTAAAAATTGTTGCTTGGTCAGTTCAGCATCAAGATAGTCAAAAGCTATCTCAACCACTTCACTGCATCTGAATCGTTTCCGTTTACTAATCAATGGATCATCTTCATCAAAGTACCGCAACCCAAGTTCCCCGGGCTGGCGACTGCGAATCGGCAACCCAAAGTAAGCCGTCCCGTCCGTCAATTTAATGCGTACTAGCCGTTTAAACCGGCGGGACTGTTCGAGAATCATTTGAAATAAATCAACCGTTTTATCAAAGGCGCGCTCATCGTTTAGGAGCGGCTGCCGATAGGTTCCCTGACTAAGATTTAACCCCACAAAATGATTTAACAAGCGTAGATAATCACTTTTAATAATCACCTGTCCAATTTCATCTAATCGAATCAACTCATATCCACCAAACAGTCCATTCATATCCACCACTGCAAACACCGCTGCATTAGCATTAACCGCCCGCACTTGACCAATGAAAAATAATTCTGGTTTAAGTTTGGGAACCATAATTACCCGCTGTCCGTTTTCACAAGCCCGGTTGAGAATCGCAAAGATCTTGAGTGATGTTGTCTCACTAAGGGGTTCAAGATGGGGCCGAAAGAGCAACGAATGTGATTGACCTAACAACCGCAACTCAGTCCCTAAAAATTCCGCCGAACAAATCTGATGCTGATCTAGTTGGCGCTGCCCCGCTTCCCGATTATCAAATTTGTCAAAAGTACGTAACTTGACGTGGTCTCGCTCCACAGCGGTGACAAACCCTTCCAGCATCGTCCCATCCTGCAGAGTTAATAAGAGTGCTTGTTGTTCAACCAGCGCCGTACCCAATACCTGGGTAAGCAGCGCCACCTTCTGATTCAGCTGATAAGGAACTGGCTGTGCGTCAATTAATTTTAGCCGTTGCGCCATTTGAATCCGCTGTTCCATTTTAGCAAGGTCATCACTTTCAAAATCAACATCAAAAATGTCCTGGTAGGTCAAGTAAACGTAACCATTTGCCAAGCCATCTTCCGTGTAGGTCGTCATAATGACCCCACCCTGATCAAGAGCTACCACGATCCCCGTATAAAAAATAGAAGAGTTGTTTTGCATGACGTTTACCAAAGTTTCTTGCTGCAAAGATATTCGCAGATTTTCTTTAATTTCTAAGCGCTGTTCTGATGCCATTTTCCCACCTGTTTCTGCTACGAAAGCGCATTAGCCATGTAATTATGCAATGCGGTTCCGGTCTTTCCGCAACTCAAGCCGACAATTAATTTAATTCGGGCTTTTTGCCCGTTTAGTTGCTCACAAAACGTCAAACCAAGGGATCGTAATTCAATCCCCCCACCTTCGTAAGCATAAATTGGTTGAGCGGCACCGCTTAAACATCTGGATACCAAGATCAAGGGAATCTTCGCCTTTAATAAGGATTTAATCGAAGTTAAAACCGAAGCTGGCAAGTTCCCGGCTCCCATTGCTTCAATCACAACCCCCCGAGTTTCTGGACGATTAACGGCGTTTAACAAGAGATCATCCATCCCCGCACTCGCTTTTAACAAGTACACGTGATCGACTACGTGATCAATCTGGCTATAAGCACTGCCTAACAACTGTTGCGCAAAAGAAACCTGACCATGATCAACCGTCCCTAAAGTTCCATAGACGGGATCTTTAAAAGTATCAATACTGGTCGTATGGGTCTTTGTAACATAACGAGCCGCATAGATTCCACTGTTGAAAACGACTAACACTCCTTTATTTCTGGCACTGTCACTAGCTGCCACTTGGATGGCTGATTTGAAATTAAATACTCCATCTGCCCCGATTTCATTGGACGAGCGCATGGCACCAGTAACTACCACTGGAATCGTGTTGGGTAGTGTTAAATCCAAAAAATAGGCGGTCTCTTCCAAAGTATCGGTTCCATGAGTCACCACCACTCCATCAATTCCATTATCAATCGCTTGCTCAATACGTCGTTTCACCCGTAACATCGTCGCAGGCGTCATCTGCGGTGATGGTAAATTTAATAATTCGTCGTTTTCTAATTGAATGTCAGTTAATCCCAAAACTTCATTATTATCAATGGGATTTTTTTCATTTGGTAGCACTCCGCCGTTCACTCCTTGTGACATCGAAATCGTCCCACCAGTGTGAATTGCTAGAATTTTTTTCATGAAGTAAACTCCTATAATTATAAAATACTCAGCTTATATAGTACCACACTCGCCACCCATTCGATGGATTGACCAAATCTAAGGGTTTCATTTCGATCGCTTCTCAACTATACTAAAAAAATAAGGAGTCCTTACAAATGAAAGAATCGGAACGTTACTATCAACCGCATACTTCCAAAGAAGCACTCCGCAAAGTGCAAGCACTCTTCAATTCCTACTGTCGAGCACCGCTGACCACCGAACTCCTGCAATATCATCACCAGTTAACGCAACAGGTTGTAACTGATATTTTACCGGCAGCCCGCCGTGAACAACAACCGGCTCGTGTCGCTGCCGCCAACCGCATTTATCAAATCATGTTACGTTGGTCAGCTGTGCGCTTAGCGGGTCAGCCTTGGATAGGGAAACTGGTTGACTTTCAGCTAATTGAACCACAAAATAGCCCCAAACGACAGGTTCGGACCACCAAAATACATTCGCACCAGCCAGGTCGCAGTGTTCGTCACTAATCAACTAACCATATAATGAGGTGTTTTCATGGCAAAACGAAAAAAAATTGAACGTCAAGAACGCGCAAAGGTCATCATCGATATGAACGACTTTTTGATTAAATACGCCGAATCAATCCTAGGACCAAAACCTGATTTAGCTCAACAACTGTATCAGGCGGGGAAAGATGAGATCAGCGGTATTGATCAACTCCTACAAGATGACGGTTTTGGTCGCAAAGATAAATACGAAGATATTGCTACCGGCTTTGTCTATAACTTCTATCAAGTCGATTCTGCAACAAATAAACAAGTTGCTAAAGAATTAGTGCAAGAAGCCATTCGTGATATGGGGAAAAATGCTAAAAAATACAATCGCTGGGCCGAAGAGTAAACAACCCTAGTGGTTGTTTTTTTACTAAACAGAGGAGTTGATTGCCATGCCCAGTAGGATCGGTGTCCGCGAGTTGGTCAGCTTTATTCTTCGTAGTGGCGACCTCAATCGCCAACAAACTAGTATGAATACCGCCCAGGCTGGAACTAGAATTCACCAACGACTCCAGCGAAAGCAGGGAAAAGCCTATCATGCTGAATACGCTTTATCAACAACCATCCAACTAGCCGACCAGCCTTTACTGGTCCACGGTCGCGCTGATGGGGTGGTTTTCGCAGCGAAGCACGCACAAATTGATGAAATTAAAACTTCTGATGTTGAATTTTCTGAACTAACTGAAAATCAGTTGCAGCTTTACTGGGGACAAGTAAAAATTTATGCTCACCTCCTATTTGCTGAAAACCCGGAGCTTTCTAGTATTACTATGCGCTTGATCTACGTCCAAACCCCTGAAGAAACTAGTAAGATTACTACTAAAACGATCGATCGACAAAGCGCTGCCGCCTTTTTTAAACAGGTTACCGATGAGTACGCAGAATGGCTGGCACTAAAAACCAAGCTAAAACAGGAATGCATCACCAGTGCTAATCAGGTTAACTTTCCCTTTCCAAAGTTTCGCCAAGGTCAACGCCAACTTGCGGCGGTCGTCTATAAAACGATCGTAAATCGACGTCACCTCTTCGTGGAAGCCCCAACCGGTACTGGGAAAACCATTTCCACCATTTTCCCCGCTATTAAAGCCTTAGGGACTGGGCAATGCGAACGTATTTTTTATTTAACAGCTAAGCAAAGTACCCGCCGGGTAGCCGAGCAAGCCATTGCAGCTCTCAGCCAACAAGGACTACGTCTTCACAGTCTGACGATTACGGCCAAGGATCAGATCAGATTTCCAGCCGAACAGGGCGTAGCAGATGATGCCAATCCCTACATGCTAGGCTATTATGATCGACTCAAACCGGCACTCAAAGATTTATTGCTTCATCAAAACCAACTAACTCGTCCTATCATTGAGCGTTATGCACAAACCTACCAGCTGGATCCCTTTGAATTTTCACTGGATGCCAGTCTTTTTTGTGATGTCATCATTGGTGATTATAACTATTTATTTGATCCCATCATCCATTTACAGCGCTTCTTTGCCGTTGAAAATCCACTAAACTGCTATCTAATTGATGAAACCCATAACCTTGTGGATCGGGCTCGCGAAATGTATTCCACAGAGCTTGATGACGAACCAATTCAACCACTATTAAACGCCCTTCCAGCTGATCAAGCGACGCGTAAAGTCAAGACTGCCCTACGCCGCGTCCAACGCTCTTTTACTAACCTAAACCAATCGTTGGTGGAACAGCAGGTCGAATTTATTAATCAAACTAACCCTGACGAAGATTTCAATACTGCCATCGAAAAACTTAGTGCCCGCTTACATCAATGGCTTAGAAAACGGGAGCCGAGTCCACTTGTCGAGCAGGTTCTCGCCTATTACTTTGTCTGTTTACGCTATCTAAAGCTCGTTGAACTTTTTAATGACCATTTTCGTTGGCGGGTATTGCGGGTCGATCAAAAAACCTGTGTCCGACTCCTTTGCCTGGATCCCAGTCCGTTTATCGCTGAAACCCTGCAACAAGGGGGCGGATCCATTTTATTCTCAGCAACACTCTCACCGCTACCGTATTATCGCCAGCTCCTAGGTGCTGAATCTAACAGTCTCCAATACCAGTTACCTTCACCATTTCCACCCGCACGACAAGCGGTTTTGATCACATCGTATCTAAAAACAACTTATCAAAACCGGACAAAGGAACTGCCCCAGTTATTGGCAAGTCTAAAAATTTTAATTAGTGCCAATCCGGGGCATTACCTGGTTTTCATCCCCTCTAATGTTTACCTAGATCAGATTTATCAAGCCTTCCTTAGCAAATATCCCGAAGTAAAGACCGTGAAACAAACGGCTGACATGTCTAGCGATGACCGCGAATCTTTCTTACAGGCCTTTGCCCCTGAGCAACCACCAGTCCTAGGCTTTGCGTTACTGAGCGGTATTTTTTCAGAAGGAATTGACCTAGTTGGCAAACAACTGATTGGCGTTGCCATTGTTGGTGTCGGTTTGCCAAAGATCAACCCTGAAACTAATCTTCTCCAGGACTATTTTACCCAAAAAAATGGATTCGGCTTTGCATACGCCTATCAACTCCCCGGCTTTAATCATGTCTTGCAAGCCGCTGGACGATTGATCCGTTCTAGTACTGATCGTGGGATTGTTGCTCTTTTTGACCAAAGATTCACTCAGAAAAGATATACCAGGCTATTTCCGCCTCATTGGTCTCATTATCAAGTTGTGTGCAACCAACATCAGTTTAAAGAAAAGGTTAAGAATTTCTGGAATGAAGATTTATAATCTTTATTAGTTGAAATGTTGCCCCGGTTGGTTCTATTATGTTTAGGGTAACAAATTTTTAAAAGGAAGGAGGCTTATTATGGCGGACGAGCGATATGATAATGCAATGCAACGTTTGAAAGATAACGATGTGCGGATTACCCCCCAGAGACAAATTATTTTAAAGTACTTGATTGATACTGATGACCATCCCTCAGTTGAAACTATTTTCCATATTTTGGGAAAGACGTTTCCAAATTTGAGTATGGCGACTGTATATAACAATTTACGACTTTTCAAGCGGTTGAATCTCATTATTGAGATGCCAAGCGTCGACGGTGGTTATCGGTATGATTTTTATGACCATCCCCACTTGCATGCAACTTGCGACAATTGTAATAATATTTTTGATTTGGAAGATCCAGAATTTGAAGAGATTGAACAACATTTCAAAGAAATTGCTACTAAAGATGGTTTTAAACCAACCATCACAAATGTAGAAATTCACGGAATTTGTTCCGATTGTCAAAAGAAAGAAACTGCTCAAAATAAATAGCGTGATTTAAACCCCATGAATTGGTCGATTTCGGCTGAATCATGGGGTTTTATCATGGTTAAACTAGCAGTGCCCTGTTGTTAACTGCTCTTAGGGGTGGATTCTGTTATAATAGTTATTAAATTAAACTTATCATCTAAGGTGGCGGATTATGAATTTATACTCGTATCAATATCTCATCCATAACTTCAGCGCTAGTAATTATCTCTTTATTGGACTCGTCATCCTCATTGCTACAATCATCAGTTGTACCGCCTTCTTTTATTATCGTAACCGTAATAATCCGCGGTTTAGAAATCTGCTGGTGCTCGTCTCTCTGATCGGAGCCTTAATCATTGTGATGCAGACCGGTCAGTTTCTCGAACAACAAAATTCTGATACCAAAACCGGACAAACGGTAACGGTTTTAAAAAAAATTGCGAAAGAAAAACAGGTTCCACTGAACCAAATGTATGCCAGTTCTAATAATCTTAGCGATGGAATGACGATCCAAGCTGGTAATCATTATTTTGTCTTGCATTTTAATAATGATTTATCTAATTACCGTTTAGAGCCCGTCAAGCTGGTTAGTTCACCAAAACATATCAATAAAAGTAGTTTTAGTCTGACCAGCATTATTGATAATAACAATGACTATGGCACGGTCGCACTCAAATTTATTGTCGGCTTCATCATGATCGTCTTACAAATCAACCTCTCTGGAAAGGGAAATTTGGCGCCCTCTAATGCGGTTGATCAGCTCCAAAACTACATTCTTGGGGGGATCATTGGCGGAGTTATCTATAATCCCCAAATTACCGTAATGCAGTTTGCAGTCATCTTACTAATCTGGGCCGTGATTGTTTTTACCGCTAAGTTTTTAACTGGTCAAAGTAATCTACTCAATCGTTTCATTAACGGTAATCCACAAGTCTTGATTGATAACGGACAAGTTAACGTAACTCGGTCATTACAAAGTGGTATCAATGCCAATGAGCTAGCTTTTAAATTAAGAACTCATGGAATTACCAGTGTTAAAGATGTTAAAAATGCTACCTTAGAGCAAAATGGTCAGTTAACCGTTACCACCTATGATGATGAATCCGTTAACTATCCGATTATCACCGATGGTCAAATTAACAAGGCTGTCTTAGACCATCAAAAACTTACAGAAACCCAACTAGAGGAAATGTTGGCTCAACATCACACTCGTTTAGAAGACATCTATATGGCACAATTTGTAAATCAAAAATTAGAGATTGTGCCATATCCCACAAAGAAATAAATCTAAATAACTCTGAAAGATCAACGTCTCAAACCAAGATGATAATTGTTTGGTTTGAGATTTTTTTAATTTGTTACTAAATTAACTTTACTTTTCGAGTAAGATGGTCTAGAATATAATTGATATAAATTTATAAATATTATAAAGGAGTTGTCTTTCATGAGTCAACAACCAAAATTTTCACTGGCCCAAAAAATCAATGTTTTACGGGCCAGTGTCATGGGAGCAAACGACGGTATTCTCTCAATTGCTGGGATTGTACTCGGGGTGGCTGGTGCTTCCACCAGTGACTGGGCTATTCTCATTTCCGGATTAGCTGGGATGCTAGCTGGAACCGTGTCGATGACTATGGGTGAATATGTTTCTGTCAACACCCAAAAAGATTCCGAACGTCAGGCGATCACTCGCGAAAAAAGTCGCCTTAAGCATCACTTTCAAGCGGAGTTTAAATTTGTGGAGCAAAAATACCTTGCTACTGGGATTGCTCCTGAGCTGGCTACCCAAGCCACTCATGAAATGATGGATAAGGACCCCTTGTTAACTGCGGTCAGAGAGCGCTATTCGTTTGATCCCACCAAATTCACCAGTCCCTATGCCGCTGCAATTGCTTCAATGATTTCCTTTCCCTTGGGGTCGCTGCTTCCACTCATTTCGATTTTTATTGGTCCATCGCACTGGCACGTTCTCACCACCTTTGTAGCAGTGGTTATTGCGCTAGCTATCACCGGCTACATTGCTGCTATTTTAAGCCAGGCCAATCGACTCCGGTCACTGTTGCGCAATGTTATTTCTGGATTGATTACGATGTCCGTTGCTTATCTCATTGGACGCTTAGTCGGGATTTTGGCCTAGGAGGAGCTTATGAAATTACCTAATCGTCATCGCAAAACCACCATGGATGAAAAATTAAATGTCCTGCGAGCCGGTGTTCTTGGCTCCAACGATGGAATTCTGACCGTGGTTGGAGTACTGTTCTCCGTTGCGGTTGCCAATGCGAATCCATTTACAATTTTTATCGCCGGGCTGTCTGATTTATTGTCGTGTGCTTTCTCGATGGCTGGTGGCGAATATGCCTCCGTTAGTTCCCAACGTGACACCGAAAAAGCAGCCGTTGCAAAGGAACAACGCTTACTAGAAGTGGATTTTGCAAGTGAACGTGCCGATGTCATTGCTTACTACCAAGCCCGAGGCATCAGTGAAGCCACGGCAACAGCCATCGCTGATGATCTCCTAAGCAAACGGCCCCTGCAAACGATGATATCAATCAAATACGATCTTGAGATTGACCGCTACATGAGTCCCTGGAGTGCTGCATTTTCTTCCCTAATTTCGGCCGCCAGTGGAGGCGTCTTGCCTTTATTAGCGATGACCCTCCTGCCCAGTAATTTAAAATGGGATGGAACCATTCTAGCCGTAATCATAGCTGTTGCCATCACTGGTTTTCTCAGCGCCAAACTTGGTAATGGCATGGTCAAGATTGCAGTAATTCGGAATGTGTTTGTTGGAATCATTACTATGTTTATCCATTATTTTGTTGGGATTATTTTTGGACATTATTTCTAAATGTAATTAATTTTTACTAAAAATAAACCTGCGGGATCCCTTACTCAGCATTAGCTTGACCACGCTTAAAAGTTTTAAAAATTCCGTCATATCGGCTTTTTCAAGTTGTAACTTGTTTGACAATTCAAACTTGAACTTGTTATGTTGTTATGGAGGTTTTTTTAATTTGGAGTTACCTCGAATAGAAAGGAGTAGTTCTGTGGCTGAAAAACAAGTCAAAATCAAGGTCGACCATCTTAGTAAGATTTTTGGTCCCCATGTTAATAAAGCACAAGAACTTTTGTCAGCAGGAAAAAGTAAAGCCGATATTCTAGCTCAAACCAATAGTACGGTAGGGGTTGACAATGCCGACTTTACCATCAATGATAACGAGATTTTCGTCATCATGGGGCTTTCCGGATCTGGAAAATCCACAATGTTGCGAATGTTTAATCGACTCATTGAACCTACCTCTGGTACTATCTATGTCGATGACGAAAATATTATGCAACTAAGCGGTAAGGGCTTACTCGATTTGCGGCGCAAAAAAATGAGCATGGTGTTTCAAAATTTTGCACTTCTGCCTAACCGTACGATTCTTGATAACGCTGCCTTTGGACTAGAAGTCCAGGGAGTGGCCAAGGAAACGCGTAATCAAAAAGCACATGAATCACTGGAACTAGTCGGCTTAAAGGGCTATGACGATAGTTATCCCGACGAACTTTCCGGAGGAATGCAACAACGAGTGGGCTTAGCTCGGGCCATTACCAATGATCCTGACATTCTTTTAATGGACGAAGCGTTCTCAGCACTTGACCCGTTAAACCGACGCGAGATGCAAAATGAGCTACTGGATCTGCAACACCAATTGCACAAAACGATCATCTTTATCAGTCATGATCTGAACGAAGCTTTGCGGATTGGGGATCGGATTTTGATGATGCATGACGGTGACGTAGTTCAGGTTGATACTCCTGAAGACCTATTAACCCATCCGAAAAACGATTACGTCAAAGCTTTCATTGAAAACGTTGACCGTTCTAAGATTTTGACTGCCGGGAACGTCATGATCAAGCCTAATACCGTTAACATCGAAAAAGACGGTCCTAAAATGGCGCTCCGTCGCATGAACGACGATCAAATTTCTAGTATCTTTGTGGTCGATAACGACCGGCATTTCTTAGGACTCATCGATGCCGATGATGTTGATCAGATGTTAAAAAACAATCAGCGTGATTTACACGATGTTTTAAATACAAACATTCCACGTACTACCGCTGAAAAACCACTTTCTGATTTAATGGCCGAAATTTCAAAATCACCAGTTCCCTTTGCAGTCTTAGATGATGAAAAACATCTAGAGGGAATCATTCTCAGAAGTCGCGTGTTAGAAGCACTTTCTGGTGAACGAGTTGAAGGAGGCAGTGATCATGAATAACGCTCTAGTAATTTTAAGTGGCATCCCGGCAATTCCTTTAGCTAAATGGATTAACAGCTTTGTAAACTGGTTAACCGGCTTTGCTGGATTTTTCAATGCCTTAACTGCCGGGATTGGTGCCATCTTAGATTCGATTCAGTGGATTTTAGATCTTTTCCCAGCCTGGCTCTTCATTATTATAATTTTAGCCTTAACCTGGTATATCTTGAGGAGCACCAAACACTGGGGCTTCATGATTTTCGAACTGCTCGGATTGGCACTGATCTGGAATCAAGGCTTTTGGCACGATATGACCCAGACCCTCACTTTGGTATTAGCTACTAGTTTGATTATTATTGTCATTGGAGTTCCCCTCGGAATTTGGATGGCCAAAAGTAACACGGTTAATATGATCGTTAAACCGATCCTTTCCTTTATGCAAACCATGCCAGCCTTTGTGTACCTGATCCCAGCGGTGGCCCTCTTTGGTATCGGAATGGTGCCTGGGGTTGTTGCTTCCGTTATCTTTTCTTTGCCACCAATTGTCAGCACCACTTGTTTGGGAATCCAACAGGTTCCGGCAGACTTACAAGAGGCAGCTGTCGCATTTGGCTGTAATAATTGGCAAAAATTGTATAAAGTTGAACTGCCGATTGCTCGAACCACGATTATCTCTGGAATTAATCAAGGAATGATGTTAGCACTATCGATGGTTGTCATTGCTTCTATGATTGGAACGATGGGACTAGGTTCATTAGTTTACTTTGCCGTTGGTCGAAATGATGCCGGCGCTGGGTTTGCTGCTGGAATCGCCATCGTGATTCTTGCCATTATCTTGGATCGCTTATCAGAAGGTTTGGGTAGTAGCAAACGTCACCAGAACAAATAAGGAGGTGTCTGCATGCGCAAACGCAAATATTTAAAGACTGTACTCGGTCTCACAACCTTGGGAATACTCACAATAGCTCTGACCGCTTGCAGTATTACTCCAAAGAAATACGACTCAAAGGCTAAATTGGGTCCTCAGGTGCACACCACCATTACCGGAATTGATGCTGGTGCAGGAATTATGAGCTCAACCCAAAAGGTTATCCCCGCATATGGGCTGAAAGAACAAAACTGGCAGTTGCAAACTAGTTCCACTGCCGCCATGTGCAGTCAGCTACAAAAATCAATTAAATATAAACAGCCGATTGTGGTCACGGCCTGGCAACCACACTGGATGTTTAAAAAATACCCCATCAAGTTCTTGAAAGATCCCAAAAACATTTACGGAAAAGCTGAAGAAATCAAAACAGTTTCCCGCAAAGGCTTTGAAAAGGACAATCCAGGCGCTTATAAATTCTTTCAGCAATTTCACTGGAATTCTAATCTAATGGGCAACGTAATGTATCAGAATTTCAAGGGTGCTGATCCACAAACAACCGCCAAGCAATTTATCAAAGACCATCCCCAACAGGTTGCTGAATGGACGAAAGGTGTCCCCGATGGAAATGGCAAAAAGGTCCGGATGACCTACGTTACTTGGGACGATGCAATTGCATCAACTAACGTTACCGCTCAAATTCTGCGTGATAAAGGTTATAACGTCACAATTTCTGCCATGGAGGCGCAACCACAGTGGGCTTCGATTGCTCGAGGTTCTGCTGATGTAACTACGTCGGCTTGGCTTCCAACGACTTCTGGTCCCCTATACCAGAAGTTCAAAAACCAGGTTCAAGTCGTCGCTACCAACTGTCCTGGTGCCAAAGTCGGTTTGGCCGTACCAAAGTATATGAAAAACGTTAACTCAATTGAAGATTTAAAAAAATAATCTCATTTATAAAACCGTCGCTGTTTCCTTGCGACGGTTTTTTTGATACCATTTAAACAATTCCGTCAGCTTAGAAAGGATCTCAACCTATGAAAAAAACCGATTTTCCTATTAATCAAGCACTGCTAAAACAAGATCTCTATCAAGCAGTCAATGGGGCTTGGTTAAAACAAGCCGTCATTCCAGCGGATCACGCCTCCGTGGGTGGTTTCATGGATCTTGTCGATGACATTGACAAGACCCTGATGCATGATTCAGAAGCATTTCGCACTGGGCAAACAACACCGACCACGCCAGAGTTAGCTGAGTATACTAAATTTTACCGGTTAGCAATGGATTTTACTGCAAGAGAGCAGGCTGGTGCTACTCCGCTCCGTCCGTTAATCGACCGCGTTACTCAACTAACTTCTTATGCAGACCTTAATCAGCAACTGAGTGATTGGATTTTAACTGGACTCCCAGCTCCCCTTAGTCTAGAACTTGATCCGGATATGAAAAATGCCACCACCATGGCTCTCTATGCCAGTGGACCGGGACTGTTTTTACCTGATAAGACCTACTATCAAAATAACAATCCGGCTTACGAACAACTCATGCCCATCTTTGCTAAAATGAGTGCCCGCTTGTTAGAACTTACCGGTGTTGCCAGCCACGACGCCCAGGCAATAGTTAAACAGGCACAAGCGTTTGATGCCGAGGTTGCTAAATGGGTTAAATCAGCTGAAGAAGCGGCTGACTATAGCGATATGTACCATCCTTATACCGCCGAGCAGTTCGCCCACGCTACTTCTGCCCTAGATTTAAGCGCCCTGTTAAACGCTCTGGTCGACCAAGTTCCAGAAAAAATTATTGTAACTGAACCAGACTTTTTTACGCATCTCGGTGAATTGTTGCGTCCCGACAACTTTGAAAACCTGCGGGCCTGGTTGCTAGTTAAAACGGTCAACCGCTTCAGTAATTATCTTTCCGAAGAATTTCGCCAAGTTGGCGGGCAATTTAGCCGTGCACTTGCTGGCAAAAAGACCGCTGTCAAACCTGAAAAAGCGGCCTACTATTTAGCAGCCGGAACCTTTGACCAGGTGGTAGGTGATTACTATGGAAAACGTTACTTTGGTCCACAAGCCAAGGCTGACGTCCACCACATGGTTGAAGCTATGATTGACGTCTATCAGAATCGGCTCGCCCACAACGAATGGTTGAGTCCAAAAACCAAGCAAATGGCTCAGAAAAAACTGGCAAATCTTGGGATCCAAGTTGGTTATCCTGACCAGTTAGATCCACTTTATCAGCTCTTCCACGTTGACGAACAACAATCTCTATTAGAAAATACGCTTAATATCATTGCCATTAGCCAACGTGAAAAATTTGCCCAGTGGAATCAGCCCGTCCAAAGAACCCGCTGGGAAATGAGTGCTAATACCGTCAACGCTTACTATCATCCTTTCAAAAACATCATTGTTTTCCCTGCAGCGATTCTCCAAGCGCCCTTTTACAGCCTCGAACAGTCGCCAAGTGCCAATTATGGTGGCATTGGTGCCGTGATTGCCCACGAAATTTCTCATGCGTTTGACAACAATGGCTCGTTATTTGACGAAACTGGTAATCTACACAATTGGTGGACATCCGCAGATCACGAACATTTCCAACAGCTCGCTGACCGGATGATTAATCAATTCGATGGGCTTCCCTTTGCCGACGGAAAAGTGAACGGCAAACTGACAGTCTCTGAAAATATTGCCGATGCCGGCGGTTTGAGCTGTGCAGAAGCTGCTGCCAAACAAGCTACCCCGGTTGACTTGACCGAATTCTTTATTAACTGGGCTAGAATCTGGCGAACCACGGACACCACTGAGTACCAACAACTACTCCTTTCCATCGATGTCCATGCTCCCTCACCATTACGAGCTAGCGTCCAGGTCAAAAATCTGACAGATTTTTATACTACCTTCAAAGTTACTCCGACAGACGGAATGTATCTTGCTCCCGAGGACCGCGTTCAAATCTGGTAATGTATTATTTCCATAGTGAAAGCACCCCCAAAATTAATTTTGGGGGTG